>NZ_JAVETM010000011.1:0-88059 GCF_034006065.1 Desulfobotulus sp.
CTCTTCTCCAAAAAGCTATTTTCATATTATAAAGAGCCCTGTCAGGCTTGGGGTTGTGCCGCTACGGGCTGGTTCAACACCGGATGAGATCGTGGTTCGTTCCTCACACGATCTATCCTTATTTGTTGGGGATATTATCATATAATCTATGTTATCAGGGTCATTTATGTATTCTTTCCAATCGTACCCTAGATAAGCAACTGCAATGATTTTTGGATTACATCTTTTTACAGCATCTTTAATATCTGTTGATTTTAATACTACCACTTGGTTTTCCATTTGTTCTTTCTCATGTATAAGCTAAAGTTATTGTGCCGATCTGTACAACCTCATTTTTTTAAAAAATCCGATAAAAACAGAAGCACCTAAAAACAGTTTTTCCAGCCAGAGACTCCGCCATGGATCAGGATAAGCCGAAAACCCCATACCTTCGTTTTCAGCTCCCGTGAGAAAACCTTTTCCAAAAATTTATGGCTCCTGCACACCCGAAAAATGATTCCGTTTTCATAGGACACCCCGTCTTTCATGGCAAATGCTTTTGCCCTATTACTTTTCCTGTCACACCTCACGCCCTCTTTCATGCAGCAGATCCAGTCTTGCCCTGGCTTCGGCCATGGCCTTGTGGAGTTTGGCCTGGAGTAGCTTTTTCGGTGGCAGTTTCAGCCAGTATTCACCGATATGAATGTTGTCCGGCTCCAGATCCATCAGTTCAACGACTTCGGTATCTTTTCCGCTGCACAGGATGATGGCGATGGGGGAGTGTTCGTCTGCTTGCTGCTCGTATTTGGCCAGCCATTTGAGGTACAGCTCGACCTGACCTTTATACTCAGGCTTAAAGTCGCCGAGTTTCAGCTCAATGAGCACCAGCCGCTTGAGTTTGCGGTGGTAGAAGAGGAGGTCGAGGTAATAGTCGTTGCCGCCGATCTGAATGCGTTTCTGGCGGCCCATGAAGGCAAAGTCGCTGCCCAGTTCGAGAAGAAAGCGTTCCAGCTCCATCAGGATGGCATTTTCTGGTTTCTGTTGCAGCTGCGCCAGTTCCTGCTGAATAAGGGCTTCGGGCTGCCTGGAGATAGCCGTGCGTTCAAACAGCATGCCGTCCATGCGCTCTCTCAGGGTACGCACAGACCAGCGGCCATCGGTGGCCATCCGGATGTAAAAGGCCCGCTTGATGGCATCTTCAATCCTGATGATTTCGACAAAATGTGACCAGCTCAATTGTTGCGACAGTGTCGCAACTGTTTCCTGTTCCGGAAAAGCGGAAAAGAATTTTGCCATCCGGGTCAGGCTGGAGTAGCTGAATCCAGTTCCATATTCCTGTGTCAGGCGTGCAGCCAGGTGCTTAAGAACGGCGGTGCCATATTGTGCCCGGCCATCATTGATTACCTCTGTTGTAATCGTCTTGCCTATCTGCCAGTAGGTGAACACCAGCGCCTGATTCACCTGGGTAACGATCTGGGATCTGGCGGATTCAATGAGATGCCGGATATCCTGATAGAGCCTGTCAACCGGAACTGCTGGCGGATCTGCATGTGTCATGCTTTCACCCTTTTTGAATTCTTTGTCATCAGGGCATTCTCTGCGCAGTGTACAGGGTTTTTCAGACTTGGGGAATGTCAGTCAGGTAACACGTGCGAACTCCCGCCAAATATCTCCCTGAAAAATGACTTCATCCTCATAAGTCAGCCTCTCTCTTATGGCAAGATCTTTTGCAGGTCATTGCCCATACTCCGCCCGACCATTTTTTGGCCATGGAAGGCTCGTGTCACCCGGTTTCAGGACCTCAGTTTTATGAGGTTTTGGCAGGGAGGGAAGGGCTGCTTTGTATGGGGGAGAGGGAATTGGCAGGGGCTGGAGAAGGGGGCGGGGCATGGTATTTTTTGCGAATTCAGCCCTCACCCCAACCCTCTCCCCTTGGGAGAGGGTTGGGGTGAGGGCGTCATCAAGGTTTTATTTTCACGCAGCCAGAGCAGCGGCGAGCAGTTCTTTTGTGTAGGGATGCCCAGGCCGGGTAAAGAGCTGCTCCGCAGGCCCGGTTTCCACAATATCCCCGTCCTTCATCACGGCGATGCGATGGCTGATGGCCCGTACCACAGCAAGGTCATGGCTGATGAAAAGATAGCTCAGCCCTCTCTCTTCCTGAAGACGCCGCAGAAGGGCCAGCACCTGAAACTGCACGGAGCGATCCAGCGATGAGGTGGGTTCATCCAGGACGAGGAGATCGGGATTGAGGATCAGGGCCCTTGCAATGGCAATGCGCTGGCGCTGTCCGCCGGAAAACTCGTGGGGGTAGCGGTCCGCCATGGAAGGCTCCATGCCCACGGCTTCAAGGCTCTGGGCAATCTGCCTTTCCCTCTCTTTTCTTTCCATGTTGCCATGCACTTCAAGGCCTTCTCCCACAATTTCGCCCACGGTCATTCTGGGGCTTAAGCTGTCAAAGGGGTCCTGAAAGACCATCTGCATTCTGGGCCGCAGTTTGCGAAATTCCCCGGAAGAAAGCCCGTCAATGCGTTTATCTTCGAGAAAAATCTGCCCTTCTGTGTGAATGAGACGCAAAAGGGCATGGGCAAGGCTGGTTTTGCCGGAGCCGGATTCTCCCACCACCCCCAGGGTTTCTCCCTTACGGATCACAAGATCCGCCCCCCGTACCGCATGGACATGGCCTCTGACCCTCTGAAGGATGCCCTCTTTGATGGGAAAACGCACGGCAAGCTCTTGTGTCTGCAAGAGGGGCGGGGTGTCCGGAAGGGGGCGAAGGGGCGGGGGTTGGGTGGCCCGGATAAGCTCTTTGGTCCAGGGATGGACGGGCTTTGTGAAGAGGGTTTCCGTGGTTGCGGTTTCGAGGATGCGGCCATCTTTCATGACGGCAATGCGGTCTGCCATGCGCCGCACCACGCCGAGATCATGGGTGATAAAAAGCATGGCCATGTTCCGTTCCCTGCGAAGATCTTCCAGCAGGCGCAGTATTTTGTCCTGCACGGTCACATCCAGGGCTGTGGTGGGTTCGTCTGCAATGAGAAGATCCGGATTGTTGGCAATGGCCATGGCAATCATCACCCGCTGGCGCTGCCCTCCGGAAAGCTCATGGGGGTAGGATTTTCTGCGGCGGCTGGCATCGGGAATGCCCACCCGGTCGAGGAGGGCGATCACTTCCTTTTCCGAGCGGTGCAGGGGAAGGCCCTGATGCAGGTACAGGGTTTCCGCAATCTGTTTGCCCACGGGATGCAGGGGGTTCAGGGCGGAAAGGGGTTCCTGAAAAATCATGGCAATGCGACCACCGCGCAGTTTTCTCAGTCTGTTTTCCTCCAGAGTGGCGATGTCCATGCCGTCAAAGAGAAGGCTGCCCTTAATGCGGCACCCCGAAGGAAGGAGCCGCAGGAGGCTTTTGGCGGTAACGGATTTACCGGAGCCGGATTCGCCCACAAGGGCAAGGCATTCTCCGGGATGAATCTGAAAATCAATGCCATGGACCACGGGAGAAAGCTCGCCTCCGGTTTTGGAAAAGGCAATGGAAAGGCGGGATACGGTAACAAGGGGAGTCTGCATGGTGTTACATACCTTCCAGTCTGGGGTCAAAGGCATCCCGCACCGCCTCACCCACAAAGATGAGAAGGGTGAGCATGAGCGAAAGAACACAGAAAGCCGTGATGCCCAGCCATGGGGCATGGAGGTTGGTTTTTCCCTGGGAGAGCAGCTCGCCAAGGGAGGGAGATCCCGGCGGCAGGCCGAATCCCAGAAAATCCAGGGCCGTCAGGGTGGTGATGGCCCCGTTGAGGATAAAGGGAAAAAAGGTGAGGGCCGCCACCATGGCGTTGGGCAGAATATGGCGGAACATGATGCGCGAATCCGGCATCCCCATGACCCGTGCGGCTCTGACATAGCCAAGGTTGCGGCCTTTCAGAAATTCCGCCCGCACCACGCCCACAAGGGACATCCATCCGAAAAGAAGCATGAGCCCGAGAAGCCAGAAAAAGCTGGGTGTCACCACACTGGACAGGATCATGATGAGATAAAGCATGGGAAGCCCGGACCAGATTTCCATGAAACGCTGACCGAGAAGATCCACCTTGCCGCCGTAGTAGCCCTGGGCAGCGCCCACAAGGATGCCGATGATGCTTCCGCCAAAGGCCAGACAGAGACCGAAAAGAACGGAGATTCTGTAGCCGTACAGCACCCGGGCCAGCACATCCCGGCCCTGGTCGTCGGTGCCGAGAAGGTTGTGGCGGTCGGGCCGGGAAGGGGCGGGTTCGGGAAGATCCAGCCGGATGGTGTTGTAGGAAAAGCGGATGGGAGGCCAGATCATGAAACCATGGGCCTGAATGGTTTCCTGAATGAAGGGGTCTCTGTAATCACAGAGGGTGGCGAAATCACCGCCAAAAACCGTTTCATCATAGTCGATGAGCACGGGAAAATAGCTTTTCCCCTGATAGCGGACCATGAGGGGTCTGTCATTGGCGATGAATTCTGCAAAAAGGCTCAGGAAAAAAAGCAGCAGAAAGAGAATGAGGGAAAAAAGCCCCCTGCGGTTGGCAAGGAAGCGTTCCCAACGACGGCGTGTTGCGGCTTTCATGATCCCTCCCTTGTACCGAAGTGAATGCGGGGGTCCACAAATGTGTAGGTGAGATCACTGACAATACTGAGGACAAGTCCCATGAGGGTGAAAATGTAAAGGGTGGCGAACATCACGGGGTAATCCCGGCCCATGGTGGCTTCAAAGCCGAGAAGCCCCAGACCGTCGAGGGAGAAGATCACCTCAATGAGCAGGGAGCCTGTGAAGAACATGGACACAAAGGCCGAAGGAAAGCCAGCAATGACAATGAGCATGGCATTGCGGAACACATGGCCGAAAAGAACCCGTTTTTCATCCGCCCCCTTGGCTCTGGCGGTTTCCACATACTGTTTGTGGATTTCATCGAGAAAACTGTTGCGGGTGAGCATGGTAAGGGAGGCAAAGCCGCCGATGACCATGGCGGTGATGGGAAGGGCAAGGTGGTGAAAGTAATCAAGGATCTTTCCAGCCGTGGAAAGCTGGTCAAAGCCGGGAGATGTGAGGCCCCGCAGGGGAAACCACTGAAAATAGGAGCCCCCCGCAAAAAAAATGACAAGGGCAATGGCAAAGAGAAAAACGGGAATGGCGTGGGCCACACTGATGACGGTGGTGGTCCATCCGTCAAAGCGGGTTCCGTGGTGTACCGCCTTCCGGATACCTAAGGGAATGCACACCACATAAATGATGAGGGTGGACCAGAGACCTAAGGAAATGGACACGGGCATTTTCTGGGCAATGAGGGAAAGAACGGTTTCGTTTTTATAGAAGCTTTCTCCGAAATCCCAGAACAGATAATCCCTGAGGAGCTTTAGGTAGCGTTCATGGATGGGCCGGTCAAAGCCGAACATTTTTTCAAGCTCTTCGATGAAGGCAGGATCCAGACCTTCGGCACCTCTGTAGCGGAGACCGGCCTCGGATTCTATCACATTGTGCTTTTCATGGAGATCGTCTGCGCCGGAACCGGAGATCCTTTCCGTCAGCTCCTCTCCATTGCCGGAAATCCGGGCGATCATCTGTTCCACGGGGCCGCCGGGGGCTGCCTGGATCACAAAAAAATTCACGGTGATAATCCCCAGCAGGGTGGGGAGGATGAGGAGAAGGCGGCGTATCAGATAGGCGGTCATGGTGCACGTTCTCCGGGGGGTTTTCCCATGGAAGCTTGGGGCGTGAGCCTGGCTTCGGCTTCTGTGTCAATCCACCAGGTGTAAATGCCAAGGCCGTGCTCAGGGGAGGTTTCCGGGTGGCGGAGTTTGTCCCAGTAGGCGACGCGGTAGCTCGCGTTGTACCACTGGGGAATGACATAGTGCTGGGCGCGCAGCACCCGGTCCAGGGCCCGGCAGGCGGTGACGAGGGCATCTTCGTCCTCTGCGTTGAGGATGTGCTCCACCAGGGCATCCACCGCAGGATGGGCAATGCCGATGGTGTTGCGGCTTCCCGGTACCGAGGCGGAGGCCGATCCCCAGTAATCCCGCTGTTCCGAGCCTGGCGAGTGACTCTGGCGGAAGTTGCCCACGATCATGTCGTAATTGAAATCCTGGAGCTGACGTACATAGCGGGTGCGGTCCACCACCCGGACAGAGGCCTCAATGCCGATGCGGGCAAGGTTCTGGCGGAAGGGCATGGCAATGCGCTGAAAGGAGGGGGAGGCCAGGAGAATCTCAAAGGCAAGGGGACGGCCCGTTTCTTTGTGGATGCGTTTTCCGTCCTTTAATATCCAGCCCGCCTCCGTGAGAATCCGATCCGCTTCCCGGAGCAGGGGCCGGATATTGCCCGAGCCGTCGGTGACGGGGGGCAGAAGGGCAGGCCCGAAAACCGTTTCCGGCAGCAGGGCGCGGAAGGGCTCCAGAAGGAGGCGTTCTGCTTTCGAAGGCAGGCCCTCTGCCGCCATGGGGGAATTCTGGAAAAAACTGTGGCTGCGCTTGTACTGGCCATAGAAAAGATGGGCGTTGGCCCATTCAAAATCAAAAACGAGGGAAAGGGCATGTCTCACGGAAAGATCCTGAAACACGGGTTTGCGGATATTGAAAACAAAGCCCTGCATCCCCTGGGGACGTTCGTGGGGGAGGCTTTCCTTACGGATGCGGCCATCCCGGAAGGCCGGGCCCTCGTAGAGGGTGGCCCAGGTTTTGGCTGTGTTTTCAAGCCTGTAATCAAAGACCCCAGCCTTGAAGGCCTCAAGGCTCACCGTATCGTCCCGGAAATATTCCCAGGAGAGAAAATCAAAGTTGTAATGGCCCTGATTCACCGGCAGATGCCAGCCCCAGTAGTCCGGGTCCCGCACAAGGGTGAGGCTGCGGCCCGCATCAAAACGGTGGATGCGGTAGGGGCCGGAGCCCACGGGAATGTCGAGGGAAGAACGGGTAAAATCTCTTTCTTCCCACACATGGGCGGGAAGCACGGGAAGCTGCCCCAGGATAAAGGGAATTTCCATGGCAGCTCCGGGCTTGATGGTGAAAACGACCCTGTCTTCGGAAAGGGCCTGGGCCTGGGTGACATCCTCATAGTATTTGCGGTAGTGGGGCGGACCTTCGCGGGTGAGGATGGTGAAGGAAAAGACCACATCCTCCGCCCGCACGGGATGACCGTCATGGAAACGGGCCTCGGGGCGGAGCTGAAAGGTCACTTGCGTTCTGTCTTCTGAAATTGCAATGGACTGGGCAATGAGGCCATAGGCGGAAGAGGGCTCATCCAGAGACGAGGTCATGAGGGTCTCATAGAGAAGCCCGAGACCTGCGGCAGCCGTTCCCCGGATGGTGAAGGGATGAAAACTGTCATAGCTGCCTGTGGCGGCCATGCGCAGATGCCCGCCCTTGGGCGCGTCCGGTCTCGCATAGTCAAAGTGGGTGAAGTCCGGGCCGTACTTGGGTTCTCCCCAGAGGGCAAGGCCGTGCAGGGGGCCTGCCATGGCTGGGGAGAAGAGAAGCAGCAGCAGGAAGAGAATCGGGAAAAAACGCATTACAGTCCCTCTTCTCCTTCGGGCAGCACGGTGATGGCGGATGCCCTGTCCGAATCCAGCCATCTGCGGGCAAGCCGGGTCAGATCCTCTGCACGGATGGCCTGGAGGCCCGTTTCCAGAGTGCGGACCCGCTCCAGCTGGCCTGGGTCCGAAATGGAGCCGTCCAGGACGCCGGTAAGCCAGAAATTGTTGTTCCGGAATCTTTCTCTGAGACTTGTCATCATGGGGTCTCTGGCCCTCTTCAGCTCTTCTTCGGAAACCCCTTCCTTCTTCAGGTTTTCTGCCACAGCCATCAGGGCTTCCCGCACCATAACCGCTTGATCTGGCCTGGCGCCGGTCTGCATGTATAGGGCTCCGAAATTCTCATACACGGTGCTGGCCTGGTGAAAACTTCCCGGAGAATAGGAAAGACCCTGGTTTTCCCGGATTTCCCTGCGGAGCCGGTCGGCCAGCACACGGGAAAGCAGGGTGAGGCCTCGGGAGTCCTCCAGGGGTTCCATACCGCTTGTGGGAAAGCCGATGCGGATCTGGGCCGAGGGAATGCGGGTGGCCACCCAGTAGGTGGCTCTGGCTCCGGTATTGAACGCAAGGGGACGGACATCTTCCCGGATGCGGGCGCTGCGGGGAAGGGCAGCGAAGTAGCGGCCCACTTCCCTGAACACAAATTCCGGATCCACATTGCCCACCACGGAGATTTCAAGGGCGGCTTCTTCAAAGGCGGGTGTAAGCCAGTTTTCTGCGGCAAGGCGCATGTCTTCTGTCATTGCGCTGGCCTTTGGCTTTGAAAAACGGGAATCAAAGGCTGCAAAAAAAGCAGGGCCTTCCTCTTTCATGGTGGCGTCGATGTCGCTGCCCATACGCCTTTCTTCCTGCTCCGCCCATCTGCGGGAAAGGGCAAAGGCTTCGGGTCTGAAGGCCGGGTCCAGAAGACGGTGGCGGAGGAGATTGAGGAGCTGGGAAAACTCTTCGGGGCTGGACGAACCTGTGAAGCGGAAGCTTTCCTGGCCCACGGAAAAATCCGCCTTGAGGGTGGTTCCCGCCAGAACCCGCAAGAGGGCAGGCCGATCCAGGGTTTTTGTGCCGGAAAGATTGAGAAGCCCCGGTGCGATGGCTGAAAGCCCGGGCCAGTTTTCGGGCTCATGGGCCCTTCCCGGTCCAAAGGAAAGGAGTACACGCACGGTGTCTGCCTCAAAATCCGTCCGTTTTACATGAACGGTGGTGTGGTTGGCAAAGCGGGCGGTGTGAAAATCCAGATCTTCGATGTGGCGGATTTCAAGGGGAGCGATGGTCTCAAGGGCTGCGGGAAGGTAGGGAAAGAGGACGGAAGTCTCTTCACCCGGAGCGGATACGGGAATTTTTACGCTTTTTTCCCATGCGGTTTTCATTCTCAAAATGGCTTCTGCGTCTTCAAGGCCGGTGCTGCCTGTAACGGCGATGAGGCGATGATCTTCTCCCCAGGCCTCTCTCAGGGCCTCCAGTACCTCTTTGGGCGTGAGCTTTTCAATGAAATCTCCGAAAAGGGCCCTGTCATCCTCAGCAGAGGTGAAGACCCTCGGCGTGTTCAGAGCTTCAATGATTTCATCGGCAATTTTACGTGCGGGAGTGGTGGGAAAGCCCGCAGCGCGGCGATCCAGATAGGAAAGGATTTCCGCCTTCACCCTCGCCATCTCTTTTTCGGTGAAGCCGTAGGTCAGCGCCTGACGCAGCTCCCTTTCCATCTCAATGAGGCTTTCTTCCCAGTTTTCCGGAGAGGAGACGGCCACGATCCGGGCGTTGAGAATCTGGTTGTGCTGAATGTCCGCCATGGCCACCGCGCGGGTGTAGGGAGTTCCCGGGTCGCTCAGCCTGTCGGAAAGCCGGTGGCGGAGCAGCATGCCCCCGACCTGGAGGGTGATACTTTCCCTGCGACTTGCAAGACTGTCCGCTCTTGGGGGAATCATGCGGGCTGCGGCGATGATGGCGGAAACCTGGCCGGATTCCGGCTCCCCATAGTGGAAGAATTTTTCGCCTTTGTGCTGGAATCGGCCGAGAGCCGGAACCGCCCTTTCCGGGGCGCGGGCTCTGATGGCAGCAAAGCTGCGGGTGATGGCCTCTTCTGCGGTTTCTGCATCCACATCCCCCACCAGCACCACCACCATGCGCTCGGGCCTGTACCAGGTGTTGTAATAGTCGAGCAGTTCTTTCCGGTCTCCTTTTCGGATCACGGATTCCTCGCCGATGGGCGGGCGGGCGTTGGTGCGGAGGCCTGGGAGAAGAAACTCCCTTAAGGCCTTGCCTGTGCGGTACTGCACCGAATCCCTTGCCCTTTTTTCAGCAAGAATAACCCCCTTTTCCTTCTCGATTTCCTCTTCTTCAAAAAGGAGTCCGCCTGCGTAATCGCTGAGAACGCGCAATCCCTTTTCCAGGCTGGAGCCGTCGGACTGGGGCAGGAGGATGTGATAGACGGTCTCCCCGAGGCCTGTGTGGGCGTTGGTATCTCCGCCAAAGCTCATGCCGATTTCCTGAAAATACCGGATCAGGGTTCCCGGAGGGAAATGGGTGGAGCCATTGAAGGCCATGTGCTCCACAAAATGGGCGAGTCCCTGCTGGCTGTCCGTTTCATGGAAGGAGCCGGCCTGCACGTTAAGATGAAGGCTGATCCGGTTTTTGGGAGTGCTGTGGGGGAGGATGGCATAGCGAATCCCGTTTTCAAGCGTACCTGTGACCAGGGCGGGATGGAGGGGGAGGTCGCTTTTTTCGTGAATCCAGCCCCTTGTGTCCGGCATGGCAAGTAGGGTGGATGCAAAGAAGAGAGAGGAAAACAGGGAGGCGAGGACAATACGGAGTCCCCGCTTCATGGGATCAGAAGTGAAAGAAAACATGGAAATTCCTTTCGTGGCTTTCCGTGCCAGATAAAAAAATTAAGATCGCCCACTCGGCAAGAAGCATGGCTCAGCATTCGAGCCCCTTGGGTTGTGGTCATCGGTGACCCTTTGAAAAGGGGCTTGTAGTCGCTTGTTATGGTCGTGTCAATATTTTTTAGCTTCTTCAAATTTTTAAGGATTTAGCCTTATGTTTGTTCTTCATAAAAACTATTGACAAGTGATATGTCAGGGTTGTAGGAAGCAAAATATTTTTTAGGCTGATCTAAAAAAATCCATTGAGTGGAGGTTTTATGAAAGAAAAGCGAGCCGTGCGGCTGCTTGTCGCAGGCATTGGTTCTGTTCTGATCGTTTCCGGTTGCTGGAGTTCATCGTCCAGCCCTTCGGGCGGAGGTTCGGATACGCCTGGGGAAACACCGGGAGTCAGCACCGTGCAGGTGGCAGGGTATGTGGAAGATCCCGGTATCCGGGGAGCCAGGGTGGAACTCTGGAACACTGCCGGAGCCGTAAAGATCTGCGGAAGTGCTGCGGATCAGCTCTGCCGTACCGTATCCGAGGATGACGGATATTTCCGTTTCAATGCCAAAAGCGACGCCCTTTCCGGTTTGCGGGTGGTTTCCGTGGGGGGCAGTGATGGGGAAACGGGATTGCGCCTTGGGGATCTCACCCTGAAAGCTTTGCTGGATGCGGCTTCTTCCCGGAGCAGTGTGGCCGTAACGCCCGTCACCACCCTGGTGGCCCTTGTGGTTGAAGGGGGCAAAAGTCTTGAAGTGGCCCAGGCGGAGGTTCGTCGTTTTCTCGATCTTGCAGAGGATGTGGATCTCACCCTGAGGCCCATGGGACCGGGCGGAGGCGTCATTCTCAAGAAAAGCATGGTGATTACAAAAATTCTCACGGATCTTGTGACCGAGGGAAAAGAAAACGCCATGGAACGCCTGATGGCCTCGCTGGAAGAGGGCCGCAAGCTCATGGAAAACGGATCGCTGGTGGAATCCACCCTGGAAAAGGCCGGACTTTCCGAAGATCGGAGAAAGGAAGCGCTTCTTTTTCATGAGGCTTTGGAAAAAGGAGATGTACTGAATCCCGAGGCCCTTGTACTGGAAGCCAAAAAAGCCCTTCTTACCGATACGCTCATGAAAAGCATGGAGCGCCTTCTGGGGACTGCGGATGCGGATTTTGAGGCCCATCGGGATCTTTACCGGGAAAACGCCGGGGTGCTTGCGGAAAGTCTTCTGACCCATGGGGGAATGCCCGTGCAGGGGCTCTCCGTGGAAAGGGTTTTCCGTTATCTCCTTGCGGCCTATGACCTGGTGCAGATGGAACTGAACACAGAAGGTACGGCCTATGAGGTAAGTGGCAGGCTTGTGAGTGGTCGGCTTGAGCCCGGAGATCTGAAAAAGGGAGATATTCCCCTTTCCCAGGATCCCCGGATCGACGAGTTGGCAAAGGCCGCCTATCTCTATGATGTGGCCGAAGCCCTGCTTCCCACGGAACTGCCTGGCAATGACAATGCCAAGCGTGTGGCCTATTACTACAACTCCAACGTATCCCGTCTGTATATGGCGGAGACCATGCTGGACACGGTTCTGGATGACAACGTGAACGACGCCATCCGGGCAGAGATTGCAAGGGGCAAGGCCAAGGTCGGATTGTTTGAGGATGCAAAGGCCATCATCCGGGAGCAGATGTACCTTGACAATCATAAAGTGACAGCCTGGATGGGGATTGCCAGCGGGTATATTCCCTTTGACATGCATACGGAGGCCACCGAAGCCCTGGATCAGGCCTTTCAGATGCAGAAAAATCTGATCACGAGCAAGGGAGTGGCCAATCTCGCCCATGAGGATACCACGCGTCTTCAGACAATGGTGACGATGTACAGGAATGCGGGCAGGTCGGACAAGGCAGAAGCTGTCATGGACTACATGGCAAAGGACGTGCTGCCGGGCATTGATAACACTTCCCACTATGGTCGTCTTCTTGTGGCCATGCGAAACCAGGCGGACGCTTATCTGGCGTATAAAATGGAGGATACCTCAGGGCAGGATCTCGCCATGGGCAGGGCCATGCTGGAAGGACTCCATCAGTTTGCCAGTGTGTATCCTGAGAATAATTCCAATGGCAGGAAGCACTACAAAGCGCGCGTCTACTACCTGGCGGAAACGGCTCTTCGTTTTGCAGCCCTGGGAGACAGGGGCCGGGTGGAAGCCCTGGTGGAGGAGATTGAAGCCATCCGTGAAAATGACGGCCTGACCTCCTACCCGGATACCAATCCCCAGGAGCTGAATGCAACCAAGGCGGAAACCTGGGTGTATGTTCCCAACATGGTGGAAGCCCTTGCAGAAGCCGGTTCCGAAGAAAAGGCCTGGGCCCTGGTAGCGACCATTCCTGAAGCCCAAGCCACATACCTGGGGTCTTCCTATGCAGCCCTGGCCAGTATCCTTGCCCGCCAGAACAAGCCCGATGAGCTTCTGGAGCTGGTGGACACCCGCGTCGTGGGGGTTACGCCGGAACGCCTTCCGGACAGCACCATGGCCATGCGCATGGCGGCCCTGACCTATGTGAACAACGTGAATCCCAAGGCGGGTGTGATTCTTGCGGAAGCAGGCCATTTTGCGGCTGCGGAGCGCGTGGGGGACCATGCCCTGCGTTATGCGAACGCCCTTTATAACCGGGGGGCAACGGATGCCAATGTGGCCATTCAGAAGGTTCATTATGGGTATGTGCGCACAGCCCGTGTTTTCTACCTTGCAGGGGCTGGAGCCAAGGCCGTGGATGCTCTGGAGAGGGCGGAAACCGTGATCTTTGGAGGAGACCTTGAGGTGGAAAGGGGAGATGGTCGGGGGGGGCTGCTGAAGAATGTCCATGGCGACTATGAAACCGAAGTTGTTTCCTTTGCGGGAATCTCGACGGATGAGCGCAGGCTTTATGCCATCTACTGGGTAAGCCGCATGTGGAGCGAGATCGGAAACCCCTCCCGCGCCCTGAAGCTTCTGGAAAAGGGCAGGGATCATCTGGAGTCCATTGCTGAAACCCAGACCAAGGGCTTTTTGGCTGCGGAATACAACAAGCTCATCCTTTCGGCCCTGGAAAGTCAGGCAAAGGCTTTTGCCGCCTCCCTGCTGGATCAGGCCGAGGCCATTGCTGAAGCGATTCACACAGATGCAACACCGGAAGCTCAGCGGGAAAGCGCCCTGGAAACAGAGGCCGCTCAGCTGCGCGGTCTGGGGGAAAAGGCGTATGAGGCCGGTGAAACGGGCCGGGCCCAGACACTTTTCCGTAAGGCCCTTGAAGCGGCAAAACTTCTGTCCAGCAAAGCCAAACAGGGGGATCAGATGAAAGCGATTGCTCTTTCCGCCGGAAGTGCGGGACTTCTGGAGCTTGCCATGGAAACTGCATTCACCATTCCCGTAATTTCAGACCGCTATGAAACCCTCGGGGAGATTGCCCAGGACGTGGTGCGCCAAGATGACTTTTCAGGTGTCTCCATCGCCTGGGTGGATACGGACAAAGACGGAAAGCCGGACTTCTTCCATCCTTTGGCCACAGCGGAGATGATTGCGGCATCGGGCCTGGTTCTGGATGAGGATTCCAATGGCAATGGCATTCCCGATACAGAGGACCTGCGTCCCCTGTACCGCGGACTGTAGACAGGAAAGCCGCCTCATCCAGAGGTGGCTTTTACCGGAAACCCTGGCGTCGCCCTTCGGGGCGTCGCCTTTTTTTCCGGAAAACGAGGTGGTTTTCCGGTGTATGGACGCAAGATGCATAAATATTTTCAGATACCTGTACTGGTGTCAGGCTTCTTATGGTTCGGGTTGGCTCCGGTGAGCGGGGCGGAGGAAAAGACCCCTCCCGGCGCCTATGTGATGGAGGAAATCCTGGTAAAGGAGACAGCGGAGATCCGGGCGACGGGAAAATCCGTGATTTCCGCCACCGTGCTGGAACATCTTCCCGCAGGTAACGCCACCTTAACGGACATGCTCAAGGTGCTTCCGGGTGTGCAGTTTGATGAGGCCTACGGTTCCGCAGCCACAGGCGGGGAAATCCTTCCCCCTGAGGTTTCCATTTCCGGGGGGCGTTTTTACGAGAACTATTTTTCCGTGGATGGCACGGGTAACAACAGCTATCTGGACCCCACCCAGAAATCCACAAACAGCCTTTTTGAAGTGCCGGGACACTCCATGGAACTGAGTCCTTCCCCGGATGTGCTGGAATCCCTGACCGTTTATGACAGCAATGTGCCTGCCAGTTACGGCGGTTTTACAGGTGGGGTGGTGGATGCAAAAACAAGGAGGCCGACAGATCGTTTCACAGGTTCGGTCTTTTATCGCACCACACGGGATTCCTGGACCCGATTCCATCTCAATGACGAAGAAAAACATCAGATGTACCACTCAAGCTCAGCCTCATGGCAGCCCAGGTTTGAGAAGGAGGTTTACGGGGTACGCCTCAATGTTCCGGTGACCGATGCTTCGGGCCTTCTGATTTCCTTCCGTGAGGATAAATCCACCATTCCCCTGAAAAATCTCGGCGGAACCCAGGATCAGACCCGCACAGCCCAGCACCTTTTTATCAAGGGAAGTGCTTTGGTTTCGGATTCTGATTCCATCGATGTCTCTGTGACCCATGCGCCCTATGAAGGTAAGTATTTCCGGAGTGACGCCATTCGAAGCGGCTATCGCATTGAAGGCGGAGGTACGGCCCTGCGGGCGCGGCATCTCAGGGAAAAGGGCTGGGGCAGTCTTGATACCAGTTTGTCCTGGCGCTACAGTGAAAATAAAAGAATTTCAGACAGATCCGCATGGTATCGCTGGGCGATCACGGATTCCAGGGATTGGGGCAAGGCCAGTGAGGCGGGCGGAAGCAGCATGGAAGGAGGCTATGGGAACCTTGAAAGGGAGCAGGACTCGCTGGAAGCCAACTCCGCCCTCACCCTTTCGCCCTTTTTCTTTGCAGGTATGATGCACAACCTTGAAACCGGGGTATCCCTTTCGAGAATCAAGGGCAGAGAAGAGCGGCCCACGGATGTGATGATTTACACGGCCCCTGTAACGGACAACCCCAATTTCATAGCAGATCCGGACGATCCTTCCCTGGTGCTGGGAGAGCAGTATTTTGCAAGGCGTCAGGTGCTTTCCGCCTACCGCACAGAGGCGGAGATTCAATCCCTTGCCGTTTATCTTTCCGACACCATGACCTGGAAGCGACTCACTCTGAGACCCGGCCTGCGTATCACGCGGGATGATTACCTGGAGAACACGGACCTTGCCCCGCGCTTTTCCGCAGACCTGGATGTTCTGGGCACGGGGGCTACGGTGCTGACAGGCGGGGTGAATCGTTATTATGGTCAGGCCTTTCTCGGCCATAAGCTGAGAGAAGGTCGGGGAACCGGGTCTTTCAATGAATGGCGCACCACCTACAGAAATCAGGTGACGAACTGGCAGGCGGCGGGAGGCAGTGAGACCGCATGGCGGTTTTCTGATCTGGCCACCCCGTACAGTGACGAATGGACTTTGGGTGTGGATCAGCGCCTTTTCGGAGGTCGGCTGACCCTGCGTTATGTGGAGCGGGACAACAAGGATGAATTTGCCCGGCAGAGGGGCAGTTATGAAAGGGACGGTATCCGATACGACACCTTCACCAACAAGGGCAGCAGTGACTACCGATCCATCCGGTTGAGTTTTGGGAGAAAATGGGAGGAAACGGAAATGCTGGCCAATGTGTCCTGGCAGGAAAGCCACACCCATGCCTTGGATTTCAATGCCCTTTTTGAAGATGAGAACAGTACGCGGCGGGTCTGGTACGAAGGCAGGCTCTATTATCTGGATGAGCTGCCCAAGGGCAATTATGCAAGACCCTGGGTGGGCAACCTCACCTTGATCCGCAAACTGCCCTGGAACCTGTCCGCCACGGCCTTTTTGTCCTGGAAGGCGGATTTTGATGAAATTGTGGACTCGGAAAAGACGGCTCCGCTTCCGACCACGGAACTTGAAAGGGATCCGGTCACAGGGACCCTGATCCGGGAAGAGGCTCCCATCTATGAAAAGGTGGTGCGTAAGGCCTTCTGGCAGCTGGATCTCCGTCTGAAAGGGAAAATTCCCATGGGTTCCCGTTTTGCCGCCACCTGGGATCTGGAGGTGAATAACGTCCTGGATGCCGAGATCCGCACCTCCGATGACACGCCCCTCATGGGTCGCCAGTTCTGGGCCGGGGTTTCCCTGGAATTCTGACACCGCAGGCCCTGAAAAAGGCTTTGCACATAGATTGAAGGATGAACCATGTCTTCTGTGATTGAATGCCGGAACCTTTGCCACAGCTACGGCAGAAAAGAGGTACTTCGCAACCTGAACTTTACCGTGGAGCCGGGCCGGATTTTCGGGCTTCTCGGCAAGAACGGGGTGGGCAAGAGCACCACCATCAATATTCTTATGGGCTTTCTCCAGCCAAGCTCCGGAGACTGCCGTATTTTCGGGGAGCCTTCCCACGCCATTCTTCCGGAAACCCGGCGCAGGATCGGTCTCCTCCATGAGGGTCACCTCCAGTACGGGTACATGAGCATTGAAGAGGTGGAAAAATTCTATTCCGCCTTTTACCCCAGATGGAAACGGGAGCTTTACTATAACCTCATGGACAAACTGGGGCTCCCCTATACGCACAGGATCTTCCGTATGAGCTGTGGGCAGCGCTCCCAGGTGACCCTGGGCCTGATTCTGGCCCAGGATGCGGATCTTCTGATCTTAGATGATTATTCCCTGGGGCTGGATGCCAATTACCGCAGGCTCTTCATTGATTTTCTGAAAGACTATGCGGCGGCAAGGGAAAAGACCATCCTTGTGACCTCCCACATTGTCCAGGATCTGGAGCGTTTTGTGGATGACATCATCATCCTCGACCGCTGTGGGGTGATTTGTCAGTCCACCCTGAAGGATTTCATGCAGAGTGTGAAATGCTTCAGATTCCGGGGAGATCAGGCCTTGGGCCGTCTTCGCAGGGAAGGGGCCATCGTGAATTTTGATGTGGTGGGTGAGCGGGTGGATCTTTTCACCTTTGAGGACAGGGAGGCTCTTCTTTCCACGCTGAAGGGTTTGGGGATTCATGCTCCGGATCTGGAGGAAATTCCCATGGGCCTTGAGGACGCCTTCATCGGGGTCACTGGAAAATACTGATCCCACAGGATAGCTGAAACAGGAGATAACATGCTGCGCGCCTTGTTTTATAAGGAATGGATTAAACTCCGCTGGCCCTTTCTCATTCTCGGGATTCTGGGGCTGGCTTCCCTCGTGCAGGCGGGGCTGACCCTCCGCTATCTGGTGGCCATGAAGGAGGTGGGGGAACTCTGGGAGGGGCTCATCATCAAGCAACAGATGCCCTATGCCTCCCATCTTGTTTTTCCCCAGTTCTGCGGTCTGGTTCTGGGGATTTTCCAGTGGTTTCCGGAAACCCACAAACGCAGGCTGAGGCTCATGCTGCACCTGCCCCTGCGGGAAGGTCTGGTGGTGCTGGTGGTGGTGGCTACGGGTCTTTTTCTGACCCTCAGCCTTGCCCTGGCGCATGGCTTTGGCCTCGCCCTTCTTTATGGTCTGCGTTTTCCCGGAGAAATCGTCACCGCGCTGGCCTGGGCCTGGGCGCCTTCCATGCTGGCGGGTCTGGCCCTGTACTGCGGAACCGCCATGGTGCTCATGGAAACGGCCTGGTGGCGGCGCATTGCGGGCGCTCTTCTGGTGGTGGGATTTTACAGAATGCTCACCGCAGGAGGGCCGCCTGCGGCCTATGCGGAAGCCCTTGGATCCTATGGACTGCTGACCCTTTGTCTGGTGATCATGCTCTTTCTTCCCGTCATGCGGGCCAAGCGGGGAGGCAGCCTATGACAACCCTTTCACGGTATGCGGCCATGGCCTTTGCCATTGTGGTTCTTGCGACCTTTCTGCCTCGTTTTTTCTGGCAGGCCATGGATGGTCAGCAAGAGAGGGTGCAGATGGTGTACAGCTCTGTGGCCCAGAGCTTTCTTTTCTGGACCCAGGACCGCTATGGTCGGGATTCCTATCATTTTGAAACAGGAGAAGAGATGGATCGCAGGGCGTATGCCCTGCTTCTACCCTTTCGTTTTGCGCGGGATCTTGTGCGCTGGGGTGAAATGCCCGAGCAGGTGGGGGGAGTGGATGTGAATCCCGAGACCCTGTACAGGGAAGTGCAGGAAATCCGCATGCGGCCAAGGAGCCTTGGTGGTCCGGAAATTCCCCTTTATCATCTTCTGGAAGCCGCATCGGGCTTTGCGGATCTTGAAATGCCAAAGGAAGTGCTGAGGCTTTCCGGAAAGGAAGCGGTTTTTATCCGCTTAAGGGATGGCAGGCCGGATATGGAAAAATCCCAGAGTTTCACCGAAGCTCTGGAAAGGGCGGATTTTCATTTTCCCGCAAAAAAAGCCTGGGGCAATCCCACAACCCGCAAACCCTTTGACTGGGGATTGTTTGTACTGGACGCCAGGGGAGATCTTTTTCATCTCATGCAGGTGCAGGGACGGGCGGTGGTCCGAGCTGCTTTAAAGGACTTTTCTCCGGGCGTTCGCCATGTGCATGTGGAAGAGCATCGGGGCAGGCATGTCTTTGGTATGCTTGTGGATGAAAGGGGCGGGGTTTACCGCATGAATTTTCCGGATTATGCGCTGAAACCGCTGCCCCTGAAAGGCTATGATCCTTCGACCATGCGACTTGTCTGGCGCAGGGATCCTCTGGTCCATCAGTACACCGTGATGGAGGATAACGCCCTGACGCTGACCGTTACGGATCACGGGGATAACATGCTGAAGGAAAAACGGATGGAGCTGGACCCCGTACGAAGTGAAAGCGCCCGGAAAATGGCGAGCTTTCTTTTCCCTTTCCGGATTTTTCAGAGCTTCCCGGACTCGGGTTTTCTGACCCTGAGGGCGGATGTGAGCCGGGATTTTCCCCTGGTTACGGGGCTGGGTCTGTTTTCGGCCCTTTTCGGCCTTTTCCTGTGGCGGCGTTTTCTGGGGATTTCCTGGAAGGCAAGCCCCCTGGACTGGCTGGTTGCGGGGGGCTGCGGATTTTTCGGATTGCTGGCCATTATCTGGGCAGGCCATGTGCCTGCCAGGAGACTCCCGGAAAGGGGGAAAGCATGATACAGGCCCTGATTTTCAAGGAATGGCTGAAACTCCGCTGGGCTCTCTGCGGCCTTCTGCTGGTGGGGCTTGGTATTCTTGGCTTTATGGCCCAGAGCCTTATGGCAGACTTTGCCTCAGGCCCGGCCGTACCCATCTGGCAGAATCTTGTGGAAAGGCAGGTGATGTTTTTTTCAGGGTTTAAGTCTTTTGGTATCCTGACCGGCCTTGTGACGGCTCTGGTGCAGTGGCTGCCGGATACGCCGAACCGGGGCCTGAGACTTCAGTTTCACCTGCCCTTTCCCCAGATGCAGGGCATGGCTGTGATGGTGGGGTGTGGCGCGGGGCTTATTTTTGTGGTGAGTCTTTCCATGCTGGGACTGCTTCTCCTTCTGACCCGATACTATTTTCCCCCCCCCGTGGTGGAGGCTGTGGGGATCACCATGCTGCCCTGGCTCATGGCGGGGCTTCCCGTTTATGCCATGAGCAGTGCCGCCCTGGTGGAACCCCATCCCCTTCGAAAGATCTGTTACGCTGTGATCGGGTGGCAGGTGGCAGCCCTTTATCTTGAAGGCTGCGGGTATGCGGGTTTTAAAGAGGTGCTCTTTTCGTATCTCTTGCTGGGGCTTGGACTTCTCTTCGCCCCTTTTCTGCCCGGAAAACGTTTTAAAGGGGAGGGCCTGTGATGGGAGAGAGAATCTGGATCAGCATATCCCGCTGGGTGCTGTGTCTTGTGGGGGTTCTGGTGCTGGCCGTGGTGCTGCCCCGTATGTTTGACATGGCTTTCAAGAAAAGCTCCCCATCCTCCTTTGTCCTGTACAGCCCTGTGACAGAAGGTTTTCTCTTTTCGGGAAATAGCCCGGAAGGGGAGTTTCGCTACAGGGATGAGGCCGGGAATCTGTATGACCGGAAAACCTATATGAGCCTTACGCCTCTTTTCTGGTACAGGGATCTTTTTGCCTGGAAGATCATGCCCGAAACCCTGGGAGGGGTTCCCATCACCCGCGAGGCGGTGGAGGCGGGCGCACAGTTTTTCCGGTATCGTCCCGGTGATATGCAGAGGGAGGGGATTGCCCTGTGGCCTCTTCTGGAGTCCGCATCGGAATTTTCCGATCTGCGGCTTCCGGAGACCCTGTTCTGGAACAAGGGCCGTCTCATCTTTGAAAACGGTCTGACCCGCAGGCGGGATGCGACCTTCACGGAAGCGGTGGAAACAAGCCTTTCGGATGCAGGTTTTGTCTTTCCCGTGGCTGCCGTTTGGGGAAACCCCACCACGAAAAAGCCCCATGACGATGGCTGGTTTCTTCTGGATGCCGAAGGAAGGCTTTTTCATCTGAAGCAGGAAAAGGGCCTTCCCATTTGTCGTAACACAGGACTTGCCCCTCCCTCCGGCATCCGTCATGTGGCCGTGACCGAGGATGCGCGAAAGGAGTTTTTTGGTTACCTCATCACAGGCGACGGGGGTTTTCATGTGCTCATGCAGGAAAATTATGCCCTGGTCCGCCTGGATCTTGAGGATTTTGATCCAGACACCATGGGACTTCTTTTCATGGCGGATCTGCTGGGCCGCACCCTGGTGTATGGGGATGGGGAAGGTTTTTATGCCCTGCGCCTGGATCGGGAGTATCGTCCTCTGCACAGGTACACGGAAGCCCGTTTCCCGGCTTTTTCCCAAGGGACCGCAGTGGCAAGGGCCATACTCTTTCCCTTTACCCTGAAAACCCGGGCCAGCTACACAAAGGCCGCAGATTTTGCGTTGGTACCTTCGGGCCTGCTGAGTCTTGTGGGGATTCTTTTTGCCTTTTTATCTTTTGTTCTGATCCGGAAAAAAATGGAAAAACCCCTTTGCCCTGGGATTCGGGAAGGGGTTGTACTGCTTTTGGGCGGGCTTTATGGCCTGCTTGTCCTCTGTGTGGAAGATGGCTGGTTCCGTGGGGAGAAAGGGCAGAGCAGGTCTTAGTTTTTTGTAACTTCTGAGTAACTTCACAAGTTATTTTATGACAAAACGCCGTAACACGGCGTGGGTTGCTATTCAGTAAATTTTCCCCTCTCCCTCTGGGCCAGGGGTGAGGGGAGAAAATGGTAAAAAGCACCTTGTTCATTGATTTTTTTCTAAAGATTCTAATGATTTGCCAAAATCAGGAAGCCCATGCTGAATAGTTACAGCTTTTTTTGAATGCAAGGAAGGGGGGCCGGGAAAAATATGGAGGCCCTCCTTTCCCTTGTCAGGCCTGCTTTTGCCCTGAAGAATCTCTGTTTTGCGCCTTCAGCTCAGAAGAGCGTTTGGAAAATCTGGATTTGTGGTTGCGGATTTTCGCCCCTTCTGGCTGAGGAGATTTGCCAGGCTTTTTGCCTTGTCTTTTTTCGCTGGAAGAACCAGGGCTGACGAGGAGGTTTTTCTGCCTCATCTTGCCCTGGATCTCCTTTTCCACAAACAGGGGGGCTCCCGTCCAGGGATCCATTTCCGTCCAGTACATGGCCGCAGACCAGGTGGAGGGCGTGGGAGTGAAAATCTGGACCTGCTCGGGGTTCAGCCTGAGGGTGTTCCGGGCGTAGGCGGCCAGACTTTCCATGTCCTTTTCCGTGCATCCGGGATGGGCGGCGATGAAATAATAGGTGAGAAACTGAGGTTTTCCTGCCTGCCGTGTTTCACTGAAGAAAAGATCCCGGAAGCGGAGGAGACTTTCAGGTCCGGGCTTTCCCATGGCTGCCAGGACATGGGGGCAGATATGTTCCGGTGCCACCTTCATCTGACCGGACACATGGTGGGTGACGAGGTTTTTCAGGTAGGCGGGTCCCTTTTTTGTGTCCGCAAGGAGAAGGTCATAGCGCACGCCTGAGGCAATGAAGACCTTGCGCACGCCATCCAGGGAGCGGATTTTTTTTAAAAGCCTCTCCTGGGCGCTGTGGTCGGGTTTCAGAGCCGGGCAGACTTCAGGGTACAGGCAGCGTTTATCGGAGCAGCTTCCCTTTTCCCGTTTTTTTCTGCACTCAAATCCGTACATATTGGCCGTAGGCCCTCCCAGATCCGGAATAATCCCCTTAAAATCCTTGCGCTGTGTGAGTGTTCTGGCTTCCTCCACCAGGGCATCCAGGCTGCGGGATCGCACGGTACGCCCCTGATGCACGGCAATGGCGCAGAAATTACACTCCCCATAGCATCCGTAATGGGTGGTGATGCTGTGGCGTATGGTTTCCAGGGCGCGCACCGGACCTTTCTGGGCGTCTTCGGGGTGCAATTCCCGGGTAAAGGGCAGGCGATGGATGGTGTCCAGTTCCTGGGTGTCCGTGTAGGGAAAGGGCGGATTCTGGATGAGAAAACGATCGCCATGGGCCTGGGCCAGGCCTTGGGCCGTGAGAGGGTCGTTGTTGGCGTAAAAGGTGTGGAACATGGAAAGAAAGGCTTGTTTGTCCTGGGCCACGGTTTCATAGGAGGGCAGCACAAGAAAATCCTCGGGCACTTGTTTTGCGATGCGGCATAATCCCCGGATGGCGTCCGGGGATTTTTTTTCCGCAAGGCAGTGGGCAAAGGCCAGGATGCTGGATTCCGCCATGCCGTAAAGCAGATAATCCGCCTTGGCGTCAAAGAGGATGGAACGCCGGATTTTGTTGTCCCAGAAATCATAGTGGCTGATGCGGCGCAGACTGGCTTCAATGCCGCCAAGGAGAATGGGAACCTGGCCTTTGAAATAGCGGCGGATCCGGTTGGCGTAAACGATACAGGCCCGGTCCGGCCTGCGCGTATTCAGGCCGCCAGGGGTGTAATCATCGGATTTTCTGCGTTTTTTCAAGGCCGTGTAATTGGCCACCATGGAATCCACGCTGCCTGCGGACACGCCCCAGAAAAGGCGGGGTTCACCGAGACGCGTGAAGTCTTCGGCCTTTTCCGGGTCCGGCTGGGCAATGATACCCACCCGGAAGCCTGCGGCTTCCAGCACCCGGCCGATGAGGGCAATGCCCATGGAAGGGGCGTCAATGCAGGCATCTCCGGTAATGAGAATGACGTCCGGACGATCCCAGCCCCTGCGGGCCATCTCTTCACGGGTGGCGGGAAAAAAATCAGAAGTGCGGAACATGGGTATCCTTTTCTAAGCCTGGGACCCGAAAGAAGAGGTCAAGGGCAGAACCTTTGATGTTTTTTTTGGAAAAAGGGCGACTTGGGGCTTCAGGCCTTTTCAGAATTTCTGAAAACAGGGGGGAGGCGGTGGAAAACAGAGGACAAAGGTGCTGCCCTGGCCGGGTTTGCTGTGAATGGAAAGAATCCCCTGATTTTTTTCGATAAACTCCCGGCAGATCACCATGCCAAGGCCTGTTCCCGTTTCTCCGTCGGTTCCCGGAGCGGAAGTGCTGCAGCATCCGGAAAGAAGGTTATGGAGAACGATGTCTGTCATGCCTCTGCCCGTATCACTGATGCGGATCTCCGGACCTGTGGCCGTCGCTTCCGCAGTGATGGTGATTTTTCCGCCTGGATCGGTGAACTTGATGGCATTGGAGACAATATTTCTCAGGACCGAGGCCATCATGTTGGCGTCTGCAAAAATGTGCAGGGTTTTGGGGATTTTTCCCCGAATTCCGATGTTTTTATTCTCAGCGCTTTCCTTGAAGAGGGAGAGCGTGGACTGGATGAGGGTGGAAAGGTTGAGAATCTCAGGCTGACAATCCTGAAAACCGCCGCCGGATCGGGTCCAGTCGAGAAGTTTTTCCACCATCTGATACAATTTCAGGGTGGATTCATGGGCATGGGTGATGAAACGCCTGCGTTCCTTTTCTGTGTATTCGCCATAGTTTTCCCGCAGAAGGCTGAGAAAGCCGAGAACACTGCTGAAGGGTGCTTTGAGGTCATGGGCGACCACAGACAGGATCTTCTCCTTTTCCCGGTTGATGCGTAAGAGCTGATCCTTTTGCTCCTGAAGCATCATGTGCAGACGGATGCGGGCAAGGATCTCCTCCTGCTGAAAGGGCTTGCAGATGTAATCCACGGCTCCGGCCTGAAAACCCGCCACCTTGTCCGCCGTATCCGTGAGCGCTGTCATGAAGATGACAGGAATGTTACGGGTGTCCGCATCCGCCTTCAGGGCGTGGCAGGTGCTGAAACCATCCATTTCCGGCATGATGATATCCAAGAGGATAAGGTTGGGTTTTGAGATCTTTGCCATCTGGAGGGCGGTTTCGCCATCCTGGGCCACCAGGGTGCGGTAGCCTCCCTGATCCAGGCAGTGAAAGAGGATGCCCAGATTGGCGGGGTTATCGTCTGCAATGAGGATGGTTTTCATAGCCTGTCTGGAAATTCCTTGCGCCATCTGTGTTGGGTAATTCGGAAAATCCGCCTTGGAAAAAGGATGCAGGAGCTGGGCCTGGAAAGAAAGGCTTTCAGCTCTCTTCTTCTGCGGAGGCTCTTTTTTCTGTTTCCAGATGCATCAGCCACTGGTTGAGTTCCCGGATCCGGAATTGGCCCGCCAGTTCCTTCACATATTTTGAAAACTCGGGGTACTCCCGGACCTGCTCCTTATCCGAGCACCAATCCTGAATGGCAGAGATGTCTCCCAGCCTGACGAGTTCATTGAGTTCCATGATCCGGGCAGGTGCGGGAACCCGGAAGCTCTTTTTCAGGGAAGAAGAGGGTTTCGGATTTCCGGAAATCCATACCATGGGAAGGTGGGTGCATAAAACCTCAAAAAGCTGCTGAATGCGCACGGGCTTGGAAATGAAGGCTGCACAGCCCAGGCGCATGCTTTTTTCAATGACATCCGGCGTTGCGCTGGCGGAAACGGCGATGATGGGGGGAAGGGTTCCGGAAAAAAGGGTGGCGATGGCTTCAATGCAGGTAAATCCGTCCATGCCGGGCATGATGAGATCCATGAGAATGATGTCTGGTCGTTTTTTCCTGCACAGGGCGAGAGCCCTTTGTCCGGAGTCCGCCTGTTCCACGATGAAGCCTAAGGGAGAGAAGACATCCACAAGAAAGGTGCGGTTTTCCCTGCCGTCGTCCACCACAAGAATCTCCAGGGGCTCACTCTGATGATCCGTGCGCCTGTAGGCGATGATGTTGTCACAGGGAAAGGAGGGCCTTTCGGATTCGGGTTTGTCCGGAGCCTGGGGCAGGGGAATGGAAAACCAGAAGCGACTGCCCTTTCCGATGCGGCTTTCCACAGAGATCATACCCCCCATCATACGGACGAGATACTGGCTGATGGACAGACCCAGGCCCGTGCCTTCGGGCTTGGGTCCCACATGCTCCACCCTGGAAAAGGGTTTGAAGATAAAGGGCAGATCCTTTTCCATGATGCCGATGCCCGTGTCCGAAACTTCAAATAGAATCAAGCCCTTTTCCTCCATCCGGACATGGAGTTTGATTTCCCCTTTTTCCGTGAACTTGATGGCATTGCCCAGGAGATTGAGCAGAACCTGACGCAGGCGGTGTTCATCGCCTGTGACGGTCACAGGCAGGTTGTCTCCCAGCAGAATTTCCAGGGCAAGGCCCTTTTCCCTGGCGCGGGTGCGGGCCATACCCGCCGTACTCTGCACAAAGGAGGAAAGTCTGAAAGGCTGGGGGATGAGGTCCATCTTACCAGCCTCAATCTTGGAAAGATCGAGGATATCGTTGATCATCCGGAGAAGGTGTTCCCCACACTGGCGGATGACCTGGATGCGTTCCTGATCCTTGGTATTGAGGCGATTTCCGTCCCTGTGCAGAAGCTGGGCATAGCCCAGGATGCCGTTGAGAGGGGTGCGGAGTTCGTGGCTCATGCTGGCCAGAAAGGCGCTTTTGGCGGAACTGGCCTCGTCCGCCCTTTTCTTGGCTTCACGCAGCTCCATGTTGAGGCGGGTCAGCTTGGTGTTGGCCTGGGTGAGGGCCACGGTGCGGTCCAGAACCTGATGCTCCAGGTTCTCACTGTGGCGCAACAGCCTGCGGTCCCGTTTTTCGGCTTCCTGCAAAGCCATGTTCAGGTGGGCGAGTTTGGTATTGGCTGCGGTGAGCGCCATGGTGCGTTCCATTACCTCCCGTTGCAGGGTGGCCTTGTGGTGGGTGAGGGCGGCCTCCCTTTCCTGGATTTCCTGGATCATGTTGTTAAATCCTGAAATCAGCACTCCGATCTGATCACCCTCAAAGACAGGGGCGCGGATGGCGTAGTCTTTTTTTTCTGTGATTTCTTCCACGGTCTGCACCAGGCTGAAGATGGGCCTGAGAAGGATGCGGCGCAGGTGCAGGGAAAGAAAAAAAGCCAGCACGGTGCCTGTGAGGAAGGTGAATAAGGAAAAGGCATAGAGTGTCTTCTTTTGCTGCATATGCTTAGAGAGGTCCATGCGGAGCATGAGAACGGCTGTGGGAAGATCGGGCTCTCGGATTACCAGGCGAAGCTCTCCGCCCCTTGGCATGGGAATAGGATCCTGGGGGAAGGCATCAAAGATCCGGGGAGGTTCCCAGAAAATCGGGCCTTCTTCCGTTTTCCAGGAAGCGAGGAGATGGCCGTTGTCAAGGTAGAGGGCGGCGGCTGTGATGGGGCATTCTTTATCTTCTGAAAAATCCAGCATCTGCTGTGCTGTTTCCGGGTTCTTGGAAAAAAGGGCTGCAAGGGCCCTCGATTTTGCGAGGTCTGTGCTGAGGGCCATGTGGCGCTCCAGATTCTGCTGGAGTAAGGCTTTGTCCCTGAGAAGAAAAAAAAGGATGGAGACCCCGAGGATGAAAACAGCCGTGAGGAAGATGGCGGCCATGAACTTGGCCTGCAGGGGACGTTTGGAAAAAATGCGCTGGACCCAGGAAGAAATCATGGCAAAGCCCTATGTATGGCAGAATGTGTGGCGCTTGAAATGCCGTAAGGTCGTCTCAGATCCAGGGATCTCCCTCCAGCCGGGCATCGTCGTGGGCGGCGGTGACCCGTACCCGCACCTTCTGGCTGAGAAGGGTATCCGGACCTTGGGCGAGAAGGGTCTGATAATTATCCGTAAGGCCTTTGAGTTTTCCGGTTTTTTTATCCCTGTGACGTTCAAAAATCACCTCAAGGGTTTCGCCCGTAAGGCTTCTGGCAAAAGCAAGCTGTTTTTTTTCGCCCATCTCCCGGAGTCTGGAAGAGCGTTTTTTGGCAATATCCTGGGGAACGGGGTCGGGATAGTCGGCTGCTGGTGTTCCCGGTCTTGGGGAGTAGGGGAAGACATGGAAATAGGTAAGGGGAAGGGCCTTGATACGCGCTTCGGCCTTTTCAAACTCCCCATCCGTTTCACCGGGAAAGCCCACGAGGATATCCGCGCCAATGGCGGCTTTGGGCAGGGCTTTGCGCAGGGTGAGGATGCGGTCTGCGTAAAATCCAAAGTCATAGGGACGGCCCATGGCCCTGAGAATGGCATCGGATGCGCTCTGCAGGGGAATGTGGAAATGAGGGGCGATGCGGGCGTCCGAAGCGGCAAGGTGAATGAGGCTGTCGCTCACTTCCACAGGCTCCAGGGAGCCGAGGCGGAGACGGGGACAGTCCGGATCCGCAAGGAGCAGGCGCAGCAGCTGGGTGAGATCCAGACCGGGTTCAAGGTCTGCGCCGTACATTCCCACGTGGATGCCGGTGAGAACCACTTCCCTGTAACCTGCCTGGGTGAGGCTTTTGACCTTTTCCCGCAACGTATCCGGGTTCAGGCTGCGGCTGCGGCCTCTGGCAAGGGGGACAATGCAGTAGGTGCAGAAGGCGTTGCATCCATCCTGGATTTTGAGGAAGGCCCGGGTACGGCCCATGTCTCGTGCAGGGGCGGGAATATCCTGAAACCGGGTTTCCTCACAGGCCTTTTCCCCATGGCAGGCGGGATAGGGCAGGGGATTGCCAGTTTTAAGATGCTCCAGGAGTTCGGGAATCCTATGCTTGTCCGTGTGGGAAACCACATGATCCACGCCTTCCATGGCTGCGATTTCCTTGCCCTCGGTCTGGGCGCAGCAGCCTGTGACCATGAGCAGGGCTTGGGGGTTGTGCCGGACAAGGTTACGGATCTGCTGTCTGGACTGGAGGGCGGCTTTGCCTGTGACCGTGCAGGTGTTGAGGATCAGCACCGCGGCATCCCGGATTTTTGCGGTTTTTTGCCAGCCTGCGGCCTCCAGGCAGGCGGAAATGGCGTCGGATTCCTGCTGGTTGACCTTGCAGCCCAGGGTGGTGATGAAGAAAAAAGCCATGGAACAACTTTCATGGGAAGGAGACAAGGTCGCCTGTCCGGTAATTGGTTTGAATGTTCATTTTATTGGTCAGCGCTTCAGGGGCTCCGCCTGGTCAATGAAGCCGCCGCCCAGAACCCGGTCGTTCTCGTAGAACACCGCACCCTGACCGGGCGTGACTGCGCTCTGAGGGGTTTCAAAGCGGACAAGGGCTGTATCCGGGGTCAGAGGGGTCAATGTTGCGGCCACATCCCGGTGACGGTAGCGGATTTTTACGGTCAGGACAAGGGGTTCCGCAGGCTCTGAAATGAGCCAGTTGATGCGGTGCACCCGACATCCAGAGGCCAAAAGCGCATCTTTGAACCCCACCACCAGACGATTTGCGGAAGTATCCAGGGCCAGGACATGGTAGGGCGCGGGACCGGGGCAGCCAAGGCCCCGGCGCTGTCCGATGGTATAGCGGTGCAGGCCCTGATGCTGACCGATGATTTTCCCGTCCGGGGTGACAATGGGGCCGGGGCGGGTCTGAACATGACCGGAAGCTTCCAGAAAATCGGCATAGCCCCCATCCGGAAGAAAGCAGATATCCTGGCTTTCCTTTCCGGAGAGGGGGGCGATTTGTGCCTGATCCGCCCTTTGCCGTACGGCTTCCTTGGTCCACCCGCCCAGGGGAAAGCGGATGCGATTGAGGCGGGACCGGGGAATCCGGGAAAGAAAGTAGGACTGATCCTTGCCTGCGTCCAGGCCCCGGAAAAGCCCTGGACCGCCATCGTCTGCAGGAAGGATGCGGGCATAGTGGCCTGTGGCCACGGCGGAACACCCCAGATTCGCCGCAGCATCCATGAGCGCGCCGAATTTGATGACAGCGTTGCACACAAGGCAGGGGTTGGGCGTGCGACCCGCCTGATAGGCTCCCACAAAATCACGGATCACTGTGCGATGAAAAAGATCGGATAAATCCAGGATTTCAACGGGGCATCCAAGCCTCTGTGCCAGAATATCCATCTCCTCCCGGATCGAAGGACTCTGATATCCTGTGAGAAAGTGGACCGCGCGGATTTTTTGTCCCTCTTCCTGGAGAAGGCGGGCCGTCACCAGGGAGTCGATGCCGCCGCTGACAGCCACAAGGACAGGACTCATTCAAAGAACTTCTCGGTTTTGGTGGCCTTGATGCACATGGCCCGTGTGGGACAGGTGAGGATGCAGAGTTCGCAGATACTGCATTTTTCCTGGTCAAAGATCACAGACATGTCTGGCCTGTGTACGGAAAGGGCGCCCGTGGGACAAACGGCGGTACAGGCGCCGCAGTGGGTACAGCGGGACTCATCCCGGGTGATTTCCTGGCCCGCATTCTGGACATCAATGCCTTCGCCCTGAAGATAGGCCAGCCCCTGACGGAAGTTTTCCCTGGGGCCGGAAAGCTCCAGGACCATCATCCCTTCCTTTCTGGGAAGGATCTGGGCATGGAGAATATTAAAGGTAAGGGCAAAATTGCGGGCAAGATTGCAGACCAGGGGTTTCTGGCTGGCTTCCGCCGGGAATCGCAGGATCAGAATTTTCGATTGCAAGGGAACCTCCTCCTTTGGGTCAGCATATGAAACCAGAAAATCTATTCGCCCATTGGGTCCTTGTCAAGGAAGGCTTTGAAAAATTTTGAGATTTCTGCTCTTTTTCCTGAGTGCTTCAGGCCTTACTTGACAAGGGCATGGCCCCTCTTTATGCTTTTGCCCACCAAAATCAGCAACAGAGATTTCCCCATGTTTGCATATTCTTATCACGCCAGTGCCCATGGAAAGGCCCATGCTGACTTTTCGAATCCCTCTGAAACCCGCAGCTTTTCTGATCCTGTGGCTTTTTTTCTGCCTGTGGGCGGAGCGCTTGCATGGGGCGGAGTCCCTTTCTGGCACAGAACCTCTCATCGTCGCCCAGGATTATGCCTGGCCGCCCTTTGCCTTTCTGGATGAAAGGGGACAGCCCCAGGGGGTTCTTGTGGATCTGTGGCAGGCGATGGGCCGCCAGATGGGGCGGGATGTGGTTTTTTTTCTTACGGACTGGAAGGGCAGCATCGAAGCGGTTCGGGAGGGAAAGGCCCATGTGCACGGCGGCCTCATCGCTTCTCCCGAACGCTCGGAGTTTTTTGATTTTTCAGCTGATATTCTCCCTGTGCAGGCCTTTATCTTTGTTGCTTCTGCGGGGATGCCTCTTGATCTTTCAGAGCTCCGGGGGCGCAAGGTGGGTGTGACCGAAGGAAGTTATGAGCAGGAATTCATGGAAAAGGAGTATCCGGATGCTCTGCTGATTCCCTTTTCCAACAACGAAAGGATGATCCAGGCGGCTTTGGCGGGAAAGATGGATCTTTTCGTGGCGGACTATCCCGTGGGGCTTTACCTTCTGGACCGCCATGGGTCCCCAGGCGTTTTTCATCCTTTGAAAATGCTTTATTCCCGGAATCTTGCCGCAGGCTTTCCCAGGGGAAACGAGGCTTTGCAGGAGGCCCTTGACGTCTGCCTCGCCACCTTGAGCAAGGAAGAGATCCGCCGCCTTACCCAGCGCTGGATGCGCAGTGAAAAGGTGGAGGTGCTGCCTTTCTGGTTCTGGCCGGGGCTGGGGTTTGGGATTTTTTTCCTCGTTTCTTCAATTCTGGCGGTTTACAGCCTGGCGCTGAGGCGGCAGCGGCGTTGGCTTCTCGGAGAAGTGGAGCGCAAGAATGCGGCGCTCAGACAGAGTGAGGCGGAGTTCCGGCTTCTTTTTGAAAATGCAGCCACAGCACTCATGGTGCATGACCGGGAGACCTGCGCGGTCATCCATGCCAATCGCCGCGCTGTGGAGAGGCACGGACCTGTGGCAGCACCCGGTGGCGTTCATACCCAGATGTGGACGGAAAGTCCCTATACCTTTGAGGATGCCCAGCGCTGGTTTGCCCGCGTGCGGGAAGAGGGGCCCCAGCGCTTTGAGTGGAAATCCCGCACTGTTGCGGGGCCGGAGTGCTGGGAGGATGTGCATCTCCATGAAGTTCGGCTTTCAGGGGTTCTGCGCATTGTTTCCACGGCTGTGGACATCACGGAAAGAAAGAAGATCGAAAAAGACTTTCAGGACGCCAAGCGCGCTCTGGAGGCGGCCAACCTGGCCTTGCAGGAAAGCGAGGTGAGGTTCAGAAGCCTTGCGGATAATACGGCGGCTGGGATCTATGTGCTTCAGGGAAGGCGGTTTAAGGTGGTCAATCCGGCCATGAGCCAGATCCTTGGTTATGAAGAGCAAGAGTTGCTTTCCCGGGACCTTTCTTTTTTTGTGCATCCGGATGACCGGGCTTTGGTGCTTTCCAGGGCAAGGGACAGACAGGCCGGACTCGGGGTTCCTCCCAGATATGAAATGAAAGTGCTTACCCGTGACGGACTTGCCCGATGGGTGGAAGTCAGCGCCGTGTCCTTGCGATATCAGGGCAGACCGGCCATTTTCGGGACTTTCTTTGATATCACGGAGCGCAAGGAGGCAGAGCGTTTGCGTGAGGAAAGCATGGCCCTGTTGCGCAAGGTGTCGGTGAATATTCCCGGCGTGATTTACCAGTTCCGCATGCGGGCGGACGGAAGGTCCTGTTTCCCTTATATCAGCAGCCGGATCCGGGAAATTCTGCCGGTGAGCCCCCAGGATCTGGCCAAGGACGCCGGTCCCCTGCTCAGCCGTATTCATGCCGATGACCTCTCTTCTGTTTACAGCAGCATGCGGGTATCGGCTCACCGTCTTCTTCCCTGGCGTGCTCAGTTTCGCGTACGCTATACCAGTGGCGCTTACCGTTGGTGCGAGGGGCAATCCACCCCTGAAAAGGAAAAGGATGGCAGTGTTGTGTGGTACGGTTATCTTGTGGATATCCAGGACTGGAAGGATGCCCAGGACCGCATGACCCACATGGCCCTGCACGACACCCTCACGGGACTGCCCAATCGCATCCTCTTTGAGGATCGCGCTGGTCAGATTCTGGTGGAGGCGCAGCGGGAGCAAAGGGCCTTTGCCCTTGTTTTCATAGATCTGGATCACTTCAAGCCTATTAACGACACCCTGGGCCATGGGATTGGGGACCAGGTGCTGAAGGAAGCGGCGGTGCGGATCCGTGAGCATATTCGTGCATCGGACACCGCTGCCCGCATTGGGGGGGATGAATTCGTGGTGCTTCTGCGCGGTCTGCATGACCGGGGAGATGCGGAAAAGGTGGCGGAAAAAATCCGACGCGCCCTGAAAAATCCCATTGTCGTGGGAGAGCGGCCTCTTCAGATATCGGCGAGTATCGGAATTGCCCTTTACCCTGAGCATGGTCAGGATCTCATCACCCTGACCACCCATGCGGACAGGGCCATGTACAGCTCCAAGAAAAGGGGAAGGGACGCGATTTCCTTTTATGCGGAAGCTTTGACTGCAAAGTGAAAAAAGCGCATATGACCCGTTTAAAACCCAGTGACAGACTGAATAAGGAGAACAGCCATGGAGGATGCAAGACAGCCCCTTATCCGTTTTGAGGATCAGGTGGTACTCATTACGGGTGCGGGCGGAGGTCTGGGTCGGGCCTATGCCCTGGCCTTTGCCGAGCGTGGTGCCAAGGTGGTGGTCAACGACATTGGCGCAACCCGTGACGGAGCAGGCAGCTCAAGGGGGCCGGCCGAAGCGGTGGCTGCGGAAATCCGCGCCATGGGGGGGGAGGCCATCGCCAACACGGATTCCGTTGCGGACGCCGATGGGGGAGAGGCCATGGTGGCTTCCGCCGTGGCCGCCTTCGGGCGGTTGGATGTGCTGGTGAACAATGCGGGAAACCTGCGGGATACAAGCCTTGCCAAAATGAAGCCTGAAGATTGGAATGCCATTTTGGATGTGCATCTGAAGGGCGCCTTCTGTGTCACGGCTCCCGCCTTCCGGGTGATGAAAAATCAGAACTATGGACGCATTCTCTTTACCACGTCTGCCGCCGGACTGTACGGCAATTTCGGCCAGACCCATTATGCCGCAGCCAAGATGGGGCTTGTGGGGCTGATGCAGGCCCTGGGCATTGAAGGCATGAAAAACAACATACAGACCAATGCCATTGCCCCTCTGGCGGCTTCCCGCATGACAGAGGATCTTCTGCCCGGAGAGGTTCTTGAAAACATGAGCCCCGCCACGGTTGCCCCTCTGGTCCTCTGGCTTGCATCCAGGGAGTGCCGTGAGAGCGGCGGCATTTTCAATATGGGGCTTGGCTGTCTCAACCGGGTGCAGCTGGTGACAGGCCGGGGCTTACGCTTTGATCCCAAAAAAGGCCTTTCTCCGGAATCCATTGCAGGCATGTGGTCGGAGGTTTTGTCCATGGAAGGGGCGAAAGCCTATCCGGATATGAATGCCTTTGTGCTTGGACTGTTTTCCTGATCTCGGGCCTTTTTCATTTTTAAGGACATATGAATCGTTTTGCCTTTCTCTCCACAACCTTTGCCCTGAAAAGACTCTATCGTTTTTCCAATGCGAAAACCGCCATCAGTGGTGCGGAAAATATCCCGGACGGGCCTGTGATTTTCACGGTCAATCATTTTACCCGGATTGAAACTCTGTTTCTTCCCTACCATCTGGAAGAAATCACGGGCAGACCCATCTGGTCGCTGGCCCACCATGCCCTTTTTTCAGGCGCGCTGGGTGGCTTTCTTGAAAAGGCCGGAGCCGTATCCACAGCAGCGCCGGATCGGGATCGTCTCATCCTGAAAAGCCTTCTCACGGGGGAGGCCCACTGGGTGATTTTTCCCGAAGGCAGTATGGTGAAAAGCAAAAAGGTGATGGGAGAAAACGCCTTTCTTGTGGACAACGGGGAGGGGAGAAGCCGTCCCAGAACCGGTGCAGCCAACCTGGCCTTGCGGGCGGAATTTTATCGTCAGCGTATTTTGCATCGCATGGCCTCTGAGGGCAGGGATGCGGCCATGGATATTGGTCGGCTCTTTGACCTGGAAGGTCCGGAAAGGGTTACGGCGCAACCCATCCGCATTGTGCCGGTGAACATCACCTATTACCCCCTTCGGGCCCGGGAAAATGCTCTGAATCGTCTGGCCGCCTTTCTTGTGGATGCCCTGCCCCAGCGCGTAAGTGAAGAGCTGATGACCGAGGGCAGCATGCTGCTCGATGGCGTGGATGTGGACATCCGTTTCGGAAGACCGCTGGAAGTGGCGGGGTATCTGGGAGATCCTGCCATTGGCGCAGACATTGAAAGTCCGGAGGCCTTTGGCACGGATGACCCCATTGCCTCCCTGAACGCCCTGCGCCGTGCGGCCCTTGACCTGATGCAGGACTACATGGCCGCCATTTATGGCATGACCACGGTGAATCCGGATCATCTTTTTGCCACCATTCTCCGGGAAATGCCCGAAGATCTCATTGACATGGAGGACCTGAGGCGCAGGGTCTACCTTGCCGCCACCCTTCGTCTGGACAGCCAGCGCCTTTATCTGCACAAAAGTCTTGCCCAGAGCCAGGTTCATCTTATCACGGATGACCGTTTTGGCCGGTGTGCGGATTTTTTCCGCTACGCCCAGGATACGGGAGCCCTGACCCTGACAGAAGAAGGAAAGCTTCTGCGCAACAACGCCAAGCTGAAGGCCGACTATGATTTCCATGATATCCGCATAAGCAACCCCATTGCGGTGATGGCCAATGAAATTGAACCCCTCACCCTGCTGCGGCCCCACCTTTTCCGCCTGGCTCGGGAAACGGCCTTTCACATTAAAAGGCGTCTGGTGGCCCACCTTCTGGAAAAGGGCATGCGCAGCTTTGATGAAGCCCGCATCCGTTATGGAGGATCTGCGGTTCTCACGGATCGGGAAAGGGGGCGACCCTTTCTTCTGGAAGGGGAGGAAGGAAAGATGGGGATTCTGCTCATCCACGGCTACCTGGGTCTGCCGGATCAAATGCGCACCCTGGGAGAAGCGCTTCAGCGCCAGGGGTTCTGGGTTTATGGCCTCAGGCTTCCCGGTCATGGCACTTCTCCGGAAGAACTTGAGAAAATCCGGATGGATCAGTGGGAGGATGCGGTGATGGAAGGCTATGCCCTGCTCCATGTGCTCTGTGGACATGTGGCTGTGGCGGGGATATCCCTGGGCGGCCTTCTCGCCTGTCTTCTGGCGGTGCGCATCCCCAATCTTGCAGCGCTCTGTCTCATGGCAACCCCTTCCAGAATTCAGGCCTACAGGCTCTGCGATGATCCGGGAAGCGCCCTCTGGGATCGCATCCTCTCCCGCATTCGCGTGGGGAAAAAGGACAAGCTGCGACTTCCCTGCGGGCTTGAAACTTCGGATACAGGCTATGCGGAGCATCCGGAAACGGCCTTTCGGGAGATGGCCTTTGTGGTGGAAAAGGTCCGGGCCCAGTTGTCTTTGATCCGGGTGCCTTGCATGGTACTCCAGAACCGGGAGGATCCCCTGGTAGACCCGGAAGCGGCCTCAGACATTTTTGAGCGCCTGAAAACAGCGCATAAGGAGCTGCATGTCATGGATGGGGGGGTTCACAATCTTTTGTCCGAAGGGACTGCCATTCGGGTTCTGGGAATGATCGGGGATTTTTTCGCGTTGTGGGAAAAAGGTCCGGAGCGCCTTGCAGAAGCTATCCTTCCTGTGGGGCCCGGAGCCTTTCCCCTGTCCAGGTAGATGGTGGGTTGTATGCGGAAACCTGCAGGGCTTCCTTTTTCCGGGTGATGAAAGTGAGGCAGGCCTCCCCAGAAACCGGGCGGCTGAAAAGATAGCCTTGGAAGGTATGACACCCCAGATCCAGAAAGTGGGCCAGTTGCTCCGGCTGCTCCACACCTTCAACAATCACGGTGATCCGGAGAGTCTGGCCGAGCTGCACGATGCTGCGTATGATGTGCGCATGGATACCTCCCTGGGATCGTAGGGTGAGAGAACGGTCAATCTTGATGGTGTCAATCTGAAATTCCCGCAGATAGCGAAGGGAGGTGTGTCCCATGCCAAAATCGTCGATGGCCACGAGGATACCCATTTCCCGGACCTGCTGAAGTGCGGCTACGGTGAGGGCGTTGAGCTCCAGCACGGTGGACTCGGTGAGTTCCAGTTCCAGAAGGCCGGGAGTAAGACCGGATTGGTCCAGGATGTTTTTGATTTTTCTGGGCAGCTGGGGATCCAGAATCTGCTGAGGAGACACATTCACGGACATGGTGAGACTATCGGGAACCTGGCCTTTCCAGGCAGCGCGCTGACCGCATGCCTGTGTGAGGACAAAGAGCGTGAGCCTGTCCATGCACTGGATATCCTCGGCAAGGGCGACGGTAAGGGGCGGTGGGATGAGGCCGTACACGGGGTGACGCCAGCGAAGAAGGGCTTCAACCCCATGCACATGGTTTTCCAAGGCATTCACCTGGGGTTGGTATTCAAGGAAGAGCTGGGTGTTTGTAAAAAGCGCCCTTTCGAGGTCATTGGCGAGGATTTTGGCAAGGCGGCCTTCTTCGCCTGGCCGATCAATGCACCGGTGTCCATTGGGGCTGGAGACGGAGTGGACGCTGGTCTGGAGAAGGGCTTGTAAAACCCGCTGCCCCTGGCGTTCCCGCAGGCGATCGGAAAGCCGTACAAAGGGAAGGTAGACCGCTGTGCCCAGGGCAAGATTCACCGCCTGGAAGAGTGCACCCGCCATGGACCCTGTGGAAGCGAAGCCGCTGACAAACACAGGCGTGGTCCAGCCTGGTTCTGCAATGGTTCGCGGTATGAGGTTGACACATAGTACCCAAAACGCTAATCTTTATTTAAATTTATTCATAAAAATAAACAGAGAGGCGCAATGGAGTTTTTCCCAAGCCGGATTGCTGCAAAGATGCTGGGAGTTCATCCCAACACTTTAAGAAAATGGGCAGACAGCGGCAAAATCCGGTTCATCAAGTCAGAATCAGGCCAGAGGCGTTACGATGTCAGGGGTTTTGTAGGGGAAAGAGAAAAGCATGAAATCATCTGTTACTGCCGGGTCTCCAGCCCGAAACAAAAAGACGATCTGCAAAGACAGGTCGAGTTCATGCAGAAAAAATACCCCGAAGCGGAAATCATCCAAGACATCGGAAGCGGAATCAATTTCAAACGAAAAGGTCTGCGTTCCATTCTGGAACGCGCAATGCGGGGAGATAAGCTCACGGTTGTATCTGCCCACCGTGACCGACTATGCCGATTTGGATTCGATCTCATTGAGTGGATTATCCGTTCGGGCGGCGGTGAGGTCGTGGTTCTTGACGAAACTCAGCTCTCACCCGAACAGGAGCTTACTCAGGATCTCCAAGCCATCCTGCACGTCTTCTCCTGCCGGATGCACGGACTCAGAAAGTACCGAAGCCAGATTGCAGAAGATCCAGCCATCCCCGGAGCAGAAGAAGCTCTTCAAGACCTGGACGGATGCGAGCCGCTATGTCTTCAACAGGACAATTGATTACCTGAAATCCTGCGTGAACTTCACGCCCTCCTGGATGGATGTCAAAAAAGACCTGCTCAAACAGCTACCCGCCTGGTGCGATGCCATTCCTTTTCAGATCAAGGGCATGGCCGTGAAAGAGGCCTGCGGAGCTTTTTGGGCAGCGGATAACCGGGAGCCGAAATTCCGCTCCAGGAAAGCACCGGAACAATCCTGCTTCATCCCGAAATCCGCCCTTTCTGAAAAAGGCATTTACCCAAGAATCTCCGGAAAAGGACTTCGTTTCACAGAACCCCTTCCGGAAAACCCCATGGACTCCCGCCTGATCTGGCGGTTTAACGCCTGGTGGCTTTCGACTCCGCACAAGTGCAGCACAGCGCAATCCGAGAACCAAGGACGCATTGTTGCCTTAGACCCCGGAGTCCGAACCTTCATGGCCTTTTACTCCCCCGATTTCTCCGGAAAGATCGGAGAAGGAGGCCTTGGCAGAATCCAGAGACTGTGTTTTCACCTGGACAAACTGTTCTCAAAACGCAGCCTCTCAAACAACAGTCAGAAGAAGCGCAGCCTGACAAAGGCCATCCGCAGAATGCAGCAGAAAATCAAAAACCTCATTGACGAGCTGCATCACAAAACAGCCCGTTTCCTGACGGACAATTTCGACTGCATCCTTCTCCCGACCTTTGAAACAAAGGACATGGCTTTAAAGGCCAAACGAAAAATCCGCTCCAAAACCGTGCGTTCCATGCTGACCTTTGCCCATTACCGTTTCAAGATGTTTCTGAAATGGAAAGCATCCCAGCGCGGAAAGACGGTTCTGGATGTCACGGAAGAGTACACCAGTAAAACCCACCCCCAGACCGGAGAAGTCCGGAATATCGGTGGCGCAAAACGTATCCCCCTGCTCAACGGGTCTTGGGCAGACCGGGACGTAACAGGCGCTTTCAATGTTCTGTTGAAAGCTTTGACAGATTCGTCCACGCCGGTGACGGTGTGCAGTTAATGTTAGCGAACATTAAGAAAAAAGGATCGGTCCAGAGCCGTTGCGGCGTAGGCGCTTACGGTTTGCAGGATCGGAGCCAGCAGGAAGGGAATGAGATAGATGGGATTCAGAACCAGGGGAATGCCGAAAAGAAGGGGCTCATTTACATTACACAGGGCCGGAAGCAGGGCAAAGGTGCAGAGTCTGCGATCTCCGCTGTTCTGACTGCGATACAGGATGGCGATGATCAGACAGAGTGTGCTGCCCGAGCCTCCCATGCGTGTGAAGGCATCGAAAAACGGTTTGGTGAAGATATGAATCGCAGGGTCTCCCAGAGCAGCTGCGGCGACATTGGCTGCGCTGGCGGGAAGCAGGATGGATTCTTCAACGGAAAACAGGAGGTTGGGTCCGTGCGCGCCAAAAAACCAGAAAAGCTGGGACAGCCCCGAATAGGCGAGCCCCATGGCCAGGCCGTCTTCCCTGAAGGGAGCGAGGATGGCCTGGGGGACCCAGGCCTGCAAATCCGGAAAACCATAGCTGGTGATGAACATGCGGGCCAAGGCGAATGTGAGAATGGTCAGCATGCCTGCGGGCATCACGGTGAGAATATCCCGGATGACGTAATCATTGCCAACGGCTCCCAGGGGTAGCCGAAGCCGCGGGTTCTGTGCAAGGGCGAGATAGAGTGGCGTTGCCGTTGCTGCAAGGCAGAGGGAGAAAAAAAGGCCCCGATCCAGTGCAAGCCTGACGTCATTGGACCCTGTGGCCACAAAATAGCAGGACAGGACCACGACAAGGGCCATGATGGGACTGACGGTTTTGTGCCCCTGACGCTGGTTGTGCAGGCCCGCCATGACAGCCGCATAGGCGCAAAGCACCGCAAGGGAGGCAATGCCAAAGGAGCCAGCGATCAGGTTGTCGCACAGGGCAAGGCCAGGAGACCCGAGGGTGGCGCTCAGCCAGTTCTGGTAGTGGGACAGGGGAAAGTCCCGGATCATGAGGACGAGAGCGCCGAGCATGATCAGGGGCAGGGCGAGGGCGAGACTGCGCTGAATGGCCAGAAAAAAAATCCGGTTGCCTATATTTTCGCTGATATCAAGGAACTTCAACCTGACCCCATCCCCCATGTTGTTTTTTTCCAGCCGGACCCCTTCCCGCTGAAGCCTTTTCTGGGTACGCGGCACGGGCTTTTTAAAAAAGCCCCTTGAATTCAGCAGAAGAATTTTGCCGGATGCCATGCGTTTCAGGATACTTGCACCTTGTGTTGTGGGTGTCAAGCATGGGGAGGGGAAGGGCTTTTTAAAGGGAAGAGGTTTTTTTTTGAAAATCCGAAGGATTGACCCCGAATTCCTTTCTGAAGATCCGCGAGAAATGACTTAAGTTGGCGTAACCCACGCTGAAGGCGGCTTCCGTGACATTGCACTCTCCCTTCCGCATTTTTTCTGCGGCCTTCTGCAGACGGATATGGCTGAGGTATTCATAGGGAGTCTGCCCGTAAACTTCCTTGAATCCCTGGATGACCCGGTTGTGGTTGAGATCCGCAAGATCGGCAAGATCGAAGATGCCGGGCGGGTTCAGCAGATTGTTCTCCATGATTTCGGCCGCATAATGGATTTTTTCCACATAGGATTTCTCTTCCCGTTTTTTCTTTTCCTTTCCTGACTGCCGCTCCATGAGTCCTACCTGATAGGCGATGAGCTCCAGCGCCTTTGCTTCGTAAAAAATTTTTTTGGATGCAGGAACATGGCATCCCTGCATCAGGATTTCTGCCGCAAGCCGCATTTCCTTCGGGGTTTTGGAAGGCTTGCTGCGGTTGGTTTTGAGAGTCAGCCTGAAAAGGGCTTCAGGCTCCATTCCTGTGATTTCCGTGAGGGTGACCGGATCCAGCAGGAGGCTCAGCATTTTATAGGAGGTGTCCTTTTGCATGTGCTGGCGCATATCCAGATCAAATCCTCCTGTGAAGATATCGGAGGTTCCTGGAGTGATGTGGAGGGAGCGTTTTTTGAGAATGATGTGGGAAGAGCCGGAAAGGCAGACATAAAACCAGATTTTGTCCGGGATGGGCCAGCTCCCGGCGGATACGGCGACATTCTCTTTGTAGCAGAAATCATAGGTGCAGAAGGCAAGTCCCTTACGGATGGGGTTCATGCAGGCGGTTCCACGGCCGTAGGCGGGATTCATCTCCAGACTTTTGGGCCTGGAGAGATTGTCAAGAAAATCCATGTCCGAAGGGTCATAGATGTCCGTTATGGTGAGTTTTTTGAAATTGAGACCCATATTTTTGCCTCCCCCTTGGATGGGTAACCCGCCGTTCATGGAAAGAGTAATGCAGGGCTAGCTTTAAGAAAAAAAGTTCATCAAGTCAAAAGAAATTTTCAAGTCAGAATTGTGCCCTCTGCATGGGATTCAGGGATCAGGAAAAATAAAAAACAGTGCTCTGTTTGGGACAAGGGTTTTAATTTTTAAAAAATAAGGAGGAGGCGAAAAGTATAGGGAAAAGGGGATGGGAGGGGAGGGCTGAAAGAACTCAGGTGTGCGAGAAAAGTTTCTTGACAATACAGTTAATCAGCTTTACCGTACGAAGCATGGAAACGAAAGATGAACTTATAAAAGGCACCATACGTCAGTTGCTGAGAGTCAGCAAAAAGTACGCCCGCATTGAAGGGCTTCCCATTCCTGTGCGTGGAGATGTCTCCATTACAACTGCTGAGGCCCATACCATACAGATCGTTGGTGAGGGAGAGCAGGTCCGGGTTCTTGATCTTGCTACGCAGTTTGGCATCAGTAAAAGCGCGGCTTCCCAGATGGTCGCAAGATTGATCAAAAAGGGTTTTGTCGAAAAGCAGCAGTCCATCCATAACAGCAAGGAATTCCCATTGTCCCTGACAGAATTGGGATGGGAGGCCTTCCGTGCCCATGAGCAGTTCCATGGAAAGGATTTTGCCGCACTGGTAAACCGCCTGAGCGCCTTCTCCCTGCCTCAGATCGCCACGCTTTCCGTCATGCTGGAAACCATCGGCAGCGTTATGGACGAAAGGCTCTCGGAAAAGCAGGAATGAGGGACGTATAAAAAGTCTTCGTATGATCAGGGCTCACAGCGGCATCGGGAGCGAGCCCGAAGAATGTCACCCCTTTGTGCATCCGGCGCGGGTATGCCGCGTTTTTGCCTGACCCAGAGGTATTTTTTTTCTTTTGACGGTTAAGTGTATTAACTATTTATGGAGTCCCCCATGGCCAGCCTGAAAAATGTTCTCATTGATTTTGCCATCCGACGCCACAGGTTTGTGGCCATCGGCATCCTGCTGTTCACCCTCTGCACGGGTTCATTTTTTCCATGGATCACCATGGATACTGACCCTGAAAACATGCTTGAAAAAACCGAACCGGTACGTGTCTTCCACAATTGGAGCAAAAAAGAGTTTGACCTGAACGACACCATCGTTGTTGGGGTCATCAAGGAGGAGGATCCGGATGGAGTCTTCAATCCGGAAACACTGGGGCGGGTCCATGAGCTGACTGAATATGCCCGAACCCTCCGGTGGGAGGATCCGATGCGTCCCGGTAAATTTTCCGGAGTCATAGAGGCCAGCATGATTGCACCCTCCATGGTTGACCACTTGAGCCAGCATGAGCCCGGAATCCTCCGGTTCGACTGGCTCATGCCCCGCCCGCCGGAAACAAGGGAAGAGGCCCGGGCAATCCGGGACAAGGCCTTGTCCAATCCTATTCTGAAGGGCCAGATGGTATCGGAAGACGGCAAAGCCCTCTGTCTCTACCTGCCCCTGACAGATAAGATGCTGAGTTACCGGGTATTTGGGAAACTGCAGGAAAAGATCCGGGAGCTCGGCGGTGATGAGACCTACCACATCGCCGGACTTCCCGTTGCCGAAAGTGCCATTGGCGTGGAGATGTTTAAGCAGATGACCTTTGCGGCTCCCCTCACCATGGCGGCGATATGCGGCCTTCTCCTGCTGTTTTTCCGCAAATGGGTCTTGGTTCTTCTTCCCATGATTGTAGCTACCGTAGCTGTTGTCGGAGCCCTTGGGCTCATGATCGCCTTCGGGCACCCTGTGCACATCCTCAGCTCCATGCTGCCCATTTTCCTCATGCCCATTGCCATATGCGACACCGTTCATATTCTCTCGGATTTTTTTGAGTCCTACACCCGGGAAAAGGGCCGCATGCAGACCATCCGGGAAGTGATGCAGGCCCTCTTCGCGCCCATCCTCTTCACATCCCTCACGACGGCTGCGGGCTTTCTCTCCTTTCTGACCACGGCCATTCCGCCTGCCAGGGTTTTCGGGGTTTTTGTGGCCGCAGGAGTGATGATCGCCTGGCTCGCCACCCTGCTGCTCGTGCCCGCCTATGTGATGATGATCCCGGAGCGTACCCTTACACATTTCGGAAAAGCCGCCCTGCGCAAGGGACGGCTCACAGGACTCGAAACCCTGCTGCAGCACACGGGCAGAGTGACGGTGAACCACGCCAGAGCCGTTCTCTGTTTGATTCCGCTGCTGATTCTGATGGCAGCCTGGGGAATATCCCGCATCAACATCAACGACAACTATGCCAAACGGTTCAGCACAGACCATTCCATCCGCAGGGCAGACGATGCAATCAACAGACATTTCGGCGGAACCTACACGGCTTATCTCATTCTTGAAGGCGCGGATGCCACCCCCCTGTCCGTAGAAGATATCCATGAACTGGAAGAAGACCTCGTTCGTCTTGTCGGGGAAACGGAAAGCAGCAGGGGCTCGGCAGCCGTACTTCATTCGGATATTCGGAGCAGGTTTTCGGATTTTGCAAAGGGCCCCGGTACCCGCGAGGCTTTCATGGACAGAGCGCTCCAGTATGTCGAGGAAAAAACACAAGAGGCCACGGATGAGGAGTTTCAGGTGCTTGAGGAGGTGAGGCACTTTTTCGGTACGGAAAGGGAAAGGCTGAAGACCTTCAAGCAGCCCGCGGTGCTGGAATACCTGGCAGGCTTGCAGTCCCATGTGGAAAAGGCCGGTCTCGTGGGCAAGAGTACCTCCGTTGCCGACGTTGTCCGGAAGGTCAATCAGGAACTCATTGACGGAAAAGAGGAAAACTACCGTATTCCGGAGAGATTTCAGGAAGTGTCGGAGTGCTACATGCAGTACCAGCAGAGCCACCGGCCCAAGGATCTCTGGCATCTGGTCACTCCTGACTTCATGCGCGCTGCCCTGTGGATGCAGTTTTCCACAGGCGACAGCACGCAAACGGCCAGGGCCGTCAAAGCTGTTGAAGACTATATGCGGCTCCACAAACCACCCGTTGCCCTGTCCTGTAACTGGGCCGGCCTGCATTACGTCAACCTTGTCTTTCAGGACATCATGTTCTGGCAGATGCTGGCTTCCTTTGGTGGCACCCTGATCATCGTATTCATCATGATGACCTTCCTGTTCCGTTCTGCACTCTGGGCAGCGGCCTCCATGGTTCCCCTCATTCTGACCATCGCTGCCATTTACGGTCTCACGGGTATTGTGGGTAAGGACTATGACATGCCGGTTGCTGTTCTGAGCGCCATCACCATTGGCATTGGCATTGATTTTGCCGTCCACTTCATGCAGCGGAGCCGTCAGATTCACGGGAAGACCCGATCCTGGAGGGCATCCGTTCCCATGGTGTTTGGCGAGCCTGCGGTGGCGATTACACGAAATGTCCTTGTGGTGGCGCTGGGTTTTCTTCCCCTGATGGTGGCCCAGCTGATTCCCTACAGAACCACGGCGATTCTGCTTTTCGGCATCCTTTTTTCCTCCGGTCTCATTACCCTGCTGCTGCTGCCGGCCATGCTCACGGTTGGTGAAAAATGGTTTTTCCGCAGACAGGGTGAAATCCCGCAGACAAAAGAATTTCCCGCAAGAAAAGCCGCATAAAGCCAATCCGAAATAAAGGAGAAAAACCATGGCGACCATAGGCCGCAGTACAAGAAAACCCAGCATGAGATCATTTGTCTCGCTGACCCTGACCCTGTCCGGAATTGCCGTACTCCTCACAAGCCTCGTCCTTCTGATCGGACCACCCACCCATGTGGCCCACTTTTCAGCATGGCAATTTTCAGGCCTGAGCAAATGCCAGTGGAACGCGGTGCATGTCATGACCGGGCTTCTTTTTCTGCTCTTTTCCCTTTTCCACGTCTTCCTGAACTGGCGGCCGGTTCTTGCCTATTTCCGCTTTTCCGGATGGTCGCATGCCCGCTGGGCCACTCCCTTTCTCTTGTCCTGTCTGCTCACCCTGTATGTGGGAGTTGGCGCGCTGACCGGTCTTCCGCCCATGCAGCAGCTTATCTCCTGGTTGCGGGTAAGCAAAACGGAATATGTCAGGATGTATGGCGTACCGCCCTATGGCGTTGCGGAAAACGCATCCCTCCGAAGCATTGCCGGATACATGGGGTGGAACCTTGATGTCTGTCTGGAAAACATGAAAAAAAACGGTGTGTCATTGAACTCGGTACATCAGTCTTTCCGGGAAGTTGCAGAAGAGAACGGCATATCAGCAGAAGCACTCGTGGAGAGCATGAGAAATCCGGAAAGTGGGATGCAGAGGCAGGGCGGAGTCCACCCCGTTTTTTCCGGAGAACATTTCTTGCAGCAGACAGACCTGAGAACTGCGGGGACCCCATGAAAAAAGAAAATGGTCTCAGAGGTATTCCATGGGGACCTGTTGCGATCCTTATGATCATGCTGTTACCCACGCAGGGTGCTATCGCTGATTCGGATGTGGCGGCAATTCATGAAATTGGTGCCCTGACCGTTACCGCTCAGAAAAGGGAGGAAAGCGGGCAGCGTATTCCGGAAAGCCTCACCGTACTCAACGAAATGGGGCTGAGTGACGCAGGAATCACTGATATGTCCGGACTTTCAGCCCATATTCCCAACCTGGAATTTTATAATTTCGGCAGTCGGCGTCACAGCATGACCTTTATGCGCGGCATCAAAAGCCTCCATGTGGGCGAGCCTGCTACGGGGTATTACGTGGATGGGGTCAATTATTCAAAATCCTATATGTTTGATTTCCCTCTTTTTGATGTGGAGCGAATCGAGGTTCTGAGGGGCCCTCAGGGAACGCTCTACGGGCGCAATACCATGGCCGGTGTCATCAGCGTACACACCCGCAAGCCGGATAACGAGACCGGAGCCGCTCTCCACACCATGGTGGGAAGTGAGAATATAAAAGAGATCCGGGGACATGTACGTGCGCCACTGATTCAGGACAGGCTTTTCATCGGCCTTGCCGGTCTTTTTTCGGATCGTGACGGCTACATGGATAACACGGTTCCCGGCAGGGGTGATGATGGCCGTCACATGGAAGGCAGGGCAGGGCGGGCGAAACTCAGGTTTGTACCCACACCGGCTTGGGACATTACCCTTACGATGGAAGCTCAGAACCATGATGAGGGGGCCTTTCCATTTCGAAGGACAGAAAGAAATTCTTTTGTCACAAAAGGAGTCCTCCGCGCAGACAAACCATACCGTTACTCCCATGATTTTGCAGGATCTGCGGAAAACAGTCTCTGGGGTGTCTCCCTTAACGCGGTCTGTGATACGCCGCAGGTCCGCATCACTTCCATCAGCGCTTACTACGATTATGACGACAAAGAACGCATTGATTCGGATTTCAGTCCTTTGGACATGACGCAGATGGCATTGCGCCTGCGTGAGCAGACCTTCTCACAGGAGCTGCGTTTTGCCTCTCAGGAATCTGCGGGTTCCGTGGAATGGGTGGCGGGTGTAAGCGGTTTCAGGCTCAATAACCGGAGAACGACTACCACAGACTATCGACCGGGAATGGCAGGCCATCCCAATAATCCGTTCGGATTGGAAACGGGCTCCAGGCAGCTGGATGCGGATGGGATTGACGAGGGTGCCGCTTTGTTCGGGCAGATCACTTTTCCCCTGCAGAAAAGGATCCGGATGACCCTTGGGCTCCGCTATGAATATGAAAAAGCCGACATGAAGACAGTCCTCCGCGACGCACCCAGAAGCGGGCCAGCCGTGGAAAGCGGTACCGAGATGATGGATAACGATTTCAGTGCCATACTGCCAAAAATCAGCCTTTCCTGTCATCCGGTTCCGGAGCAGACTTTTTATCTCACCGTTTCCAGAGCCCATCGCAGCGGCGGGTTCAACACCTCTGCAACGGGCGGAAATCCCTATGATGAGGAATACAGCTGGGTTTACGAAACGGGTTCCAAGTCCCGTTTCCTTAACGGGCGGATCACCCTGAATCTCGCGGCATTTTATATGGATATCCGGGATGAACAGATCACCCTTTTTGATCCTTCGGAGAACAGGGCATACATCGAAAATGCAGGTCAGTCCCACAGGATGGGGGTTGAGGCGGAAATTCACTGGGAACCGGCCCGCGGCCTGCTGCTGATGGCGGCCGGTTCCGTTCTGGAGGCCCGGTATGACAGATATTCCGATCCTGTGGCCCAAACCGATTACAAGGGAAACAGGGTAATGGGCGTGCCGGATTATACTTTCAGTCTTGCTTCCCAGTACCGTTGTCCGCTCTGGGGGAAATGGGGTTTTTTCGGCAGGGCAGAGCTGGCCGGAACGGGAAACCGCTATTTTGACGATGCCAACACGGTAAAAGCCACACCCCATGCCCTTGTCAATCTACGGCTCGGCATAGAGGGCGATCATCTGGATCTGTATCTCTGGGCCCGAAATGTTTTTGATCGTCATTACATCCTGTTTGAGAATGTGAAAAATGGTGTTGCTGAGGATGGGGAGCCCTTGAGTTTCGGTGTTTCCCTTGCCTGTCGTTTCTGAAAGTAAAAAAAGGAGGTGGCGTATGAAAAGAAGGGGAGTCCTGACATGGGGGATGGCGGCATTGTTTTTCTGCGCAGCCGTCTGCCTGGCCGAATCCGGAGATCTCAGCGCGGAGGATATCGTCCGAAAAGCCAATCACATGAGCCTGTATCAGGGGGACGACTGCCGGGGCAGGGTCACCCTGACCATCACGGACAAGCAGGGAAGGGTCCGGAAAAGGGAGTTCAACATGCTTCGCAAGGATGCTGACGCATCGGACACGGACCAGAAGTATTTTGTGTTTTTCCATGAACCTGCAGATATCCGAAAAATGGTCTTCATTGTTCACAAACAGGTCTTCTCGGGAAAGGATGATGACAGATGGCTCTATATGCCCAATCTGGATCTGGTCAAGCGCATTGCGGCCAGTGACAAAGGGACAAGTTTTGTGGGTTCGGATTTTCTTTATGAAGACATTTCAGGCCGGAGTCCTTCCGAGGATATTCATGAACTGGTGGAGACGACGGAGAGCCATCATGTGCTCAAGAGCAGGCCTATTAAACCGGAAGCTGTTGAATTTGCATATTATGTTTCCCTTATCGACAAAAAGACCTTTCTTCCCTCTGACATTACCTATTTCAGAAGCGACGACAGGCCCTACCGCCGCATCCGGTCCATTCGTGTGGAGAGCGTGGAGGCTGATGAAAAGGGAGTACGGGTAGACTATCCGACGGTTACCCTGTCTTTTGCCGAGGACCTGGATACGGGGGGCAGAACAGAGATGGCATTTTCCCGTGTCCGCTACAATACCGGTCTGACGGAGGATCTTTTCTCGGAACGTTATCTGAGGAGGCCGCCCAAAGATGTTGTACGCTAGAACATGTCTGCGATTCTGGCGCAGGGTTCTGTTTGCGGTCATGCTGTGTTCCGGTCTGGCGCTTCAGGGTGGGGCTCAGGGTTTTTTTCCTGATCCTGAGCTTTTGCCCGGGATCGAGGCCCATGGATTTATCGAATCAAGGGCAGGAGTGCGGACGCAGAAGGATCCCTGTGAAAAGGATATCTCCGTCATGGAAATCCGTCTGCAGGGAGAGTTTTTCATGGACACGGACAGTGTTGAGTTCAAATACAAAGGAGATGTGTGGCATGACGGTGTGAAGGAGCAGAGGGAATATGACACCCGCGAAGCCTGGTTTTTTGCACGGCCTCTTGATTTTCTTGATGTCAAGATCGGTCGCCAGATTCTCACCTGGGGTACCGGAGACCTTGTTTTTCTCAATGACCTTTTCCCAAAGGACTGGCAGTCCTACTTCATCGGAAGGGACAGGGAGTATCTCAAAGCTCCGTCTGATGCGGCTAAAATCAGCCTGTTTTCGGAAATAGTCAATCTGGATCTGGTGTATACTCCAGTCTTTGACCCGGATCGCTACATCACGGGTGCCTATGTTTCCTATTGGAACGAAAGCCTGAAACGCCGGGCGGGTCAGGATGCCCCGGTCATCGCTCACACACCGGATTGCTGGTTTCAGGATGACGAACTTGCCATCCGCCTATACCGGAATATGGGCAGCCATGAGCTGGCTTTCTATGGTTACCGGGGCTTCTGGAAGAGCCCGGGCGGAAAATCCCTCACCGGAACGGCTTCCTTTCCTGAATTGAATGTGTATGGGGCGAGTATCCGGGGGCCGGTGGGGTCTGGTATCGCTAATCTGGAAGCGGCTTTCTATCAGTCTGCAGATGACAAAAAGGGTTCGGATCCCGGAATTCGCAATTCTGAAATGCGCTATCTGGTTGGCTATACCCAGGACATGGCCAGAGACCTCAACTTCAGCCTGCAGTACTACATGGAACAGATGCTGGATTACAGTCGTTACAGGGCAAATCTGTCCGATGGTCCCTTCCGTGACCGCCTGAGGCAGGTGATTACCCTTCAGGTAACGAGTCTTCTGATGGACCAGAAGCTGGAATTGTCTCTGTCTTCCTGTTATTCCCCCGGTGATCAGGACGCTTTTTTTCGATACACCATGCGCCATACCTGCACGGACAGGATCATGCTTGAAGCCGGTACCCATATTTTTGTGGGCGAAAAATCACATACCTTTTTTGGCCAGTTTGAGAAAAACACCAGTATTTATTCCGCCATTCGATACAGCTTTTAATCGGATCACCCGCCTGATTCAACCATAGATTCCTGTGCCCATGGTCTGCCCTTGGATTTAGGCTCTTTGCTGACGGTCAGATCCTGTCGAATATCTTCTCCCATGAAGTCGCAGGGGCAGGCGCAATGCCTGCCCCTGTTGATACTTTGCGGATTCCAATCCGAAGTGCGGAAGGCCAGCCCCCTTTGCGGCGTAATCCACCGTTCATGGAAAAAGTAATGAAGGGCTAGCTTTGATAAAAAAAGTTCACTAAGTCAAAAGAAATTTTAGATTCAAAAGTGTGGCCTTTGAGAGGATTCAGGGATCAGGAAAAATAAAAAAACAAGGCCCTGTTTCGGACAAGGGCTTTAATTTTTTTAAAAAATGAGAGAGAGGCGAAAAATATGGAGCAACAGAGGGGACTGAAGGTCAGGGGACTGAAAAAAACCTACAGCAATGGGGTCAGTGCTTTAAACGGGGTGGATCTGGATGTGGGGCCGGGACTCTACGGACTCTTAGGCCCCAATGGCGCTGGCAAGAGTACCCTCATGCGGACCCTTGCCACCCTGCAGGCACCGGATGGGGGCAGCATAGATCTGGACGGGGTGGATGTACTGGCAAGTCCCCAGCATCTGCGGCAGCGTTTAGGTTATCTGCCCCAGCACATCGGAGCCTACCCCGGAGTAAAGGGCAGGGATCTTCTGGAGCGCTTTGCCTGGCTCAAAGGGCGGACGGACCGGGCCATCCGTAAAAGGGAAGTGGGGCTGCTTCTGGAACGGGTGAATCTCAGCGATGCGGCGGACCGGGCCGTATCCACCTATTCCGGCGGGATGCTGCGCCGTTTTGGTATTGCCATGGCGCTCATCGGATCTCCACGGCTTGTCATTGTGGATGAACCCACCGCCGGACTTGATCCTGCAGAGCGCAATCGCTTCCACAGGGTGCTGGCGGATGTGGCGGCGGATGCGGTGGTTCTGCTCTCCACCCACATTGTGGAGGATGTGGAAAGCCTCTGTGGTCGGCTGGCCATTCTCGCCGAAGGCCGCATTCTGGCCGAAGGACCGCCTGCAGAGCTTCGGGCTTCCATGGAGGGTCGTCTCTGGTCAAAGGTTGTGCCCCGCGGGGAAAGCCAGCCCAGGGCCCTGCACCTTTCGGCCGTGCCCGAAGGTGTTCTGGCTGTGGTGCTGGCGGAAAAGCCGCCGCAGGGGTTTCAGCCCCACAGACCCAGACTTGAGGATGTGTACCATGGGGCCCTTGCCGGAGCCGGGGTAGAGGAGGCCGGAGAATGAGGTTTTTTCTGAAGGAAGCCTGGCAGGAGTTTCGCCATGGGCTGGGAAGCGGGGTTGTGGGGCTGATTTTTCTGGTTCTGGTGGCCTACCTTCTGCTGGTTCTCTGCAACGCCGATTATCTGCGGGACATGGGCGCTGTGGATGTTCCCCGCAATGCGCCCGCACTGGTCTATCTCATGTCTTCGGGCATGTCCTTTTTTTTGTTTTTTGCCTGGGCCTGGGTTTTTGCCCAGCCGGTGCTCCGGGACAGAAGTGTGGGGCTGCATGAAGTGGTGCTGGCCTGTCCCGTTTCCCTGAGACAACTCCTTGCCGCCCGCTTTGTGGGAGCCTTTTTCGTGGCTGTGCTCCTTGGGAGTTCCCAGATTGTGGGCTTTTATGTGGCTCCGGTGCTGGAATGGGTCGGTGCCGTGCCTGCGGGTTCCTTTGCGCCTGCCCCCTGGCTGGCCTTTGGCTGGGGCATGCTGCTTTTCATCATTCCCCTTTCCCTCGGTTCCGGAGCCCTCTATTTCATGGCCGCCATCCGCAGCCGGGGGCTTGGCGGACCCTTTGCCGTGGCCGCCGCCCTCATGGGATTCTGGATGGTTTCCATGATCATCCTGAAGGACGGAAACATGGATCCCTTTTATTTTTCCCTGCTGGATCCTTCGGGCTATGCGGAGACGGAACATCAGGTAATGGATCACTGGACTCCCCATGAAAAAAGCACGGCCCTTCTGGCCCTGACTCCGGCGTTGATCTGGAACCGCATCCTGTGGTGCGGTATTCCGCCCCTGTTTCTGGCCCTTGTCATTCTGCTGGCAAGGCGGGAGTGGCTGGTGCTGGACAGAAGTCCTGAAAAACGGCTTCGGCACAAAGGCCCTTTTTCCGTGGATTCTCCGGGAGCGGAAGTTCCCGGCCCCGTTGATCATCCCTTCTGGCTGCGGGCCGCAGGCAGCGAGGCCTTATGGCAGATGAAAGAGGTGCTGACCCGAAAATGGCTCTGGATTGCCATGATTTTTCTGGTTCTTCTCGGTGTGGCAGGGGCCTTTGTCCATGGTGTCTACCATGATTACGGGCCCATGGCGCCCCGGCCCGAGCTGGTAACCCCTCTTCTTTCCACCATGTTTTATCTGATTATTGTGTTCATGCTGGCCGGTCTCACGGGCCTTGCCGCTAGAAGGGATGCCCAGGCCGGTATGGAGGAGATGCTGGATGCGGCCCCTTCTCCGGGATACGTGCGGTTTTCCGGCCGGATTCTGTCCATGGGTATGCTGACCCTCCTTCTGGCCATGGTGCCAGCCTGCGGAGGTATGCTCACCACCCTTTTCGTGGAACCCGGCAGCCTGAACCTTCTGCTTCCCTTTCTCCATCAGTTTTTCGTCATGGTTCCGGCCCTGCTGGAAATCGGCGCCATGACCCTTCTGCTCCATGCCCTCATTCTCCGGCCGGGGCCTGCCTATGCGGCTTCCATGCTGGCGGCCTTCATCATGATCATCAATCACGAGGCCCACCTTGTGACCTATCCGCCCTTTCAGATTGGTCTGCAGACTCCCATTGCCTTTTCCGGACTCACCGGGCTTGGTCCATGGATGGAAAAGCTTCTGATTTTTGGTTTTTTCAAGCTGTGTGTTGCGGCATTGCTCTTAAGTATGGCGGCCATGGTCCTCAAGCGGGGTACGGATACGGGATTTTTTGTGCGCTGGCTGCGGTTGAAAAAGGGTCTCCGGGCTCGTCCGGGCATGGTGGCCCTTGCCTCTGTTTGTGGTCTTCTGGCCTGCGGCATTCTGATGCATCAACGCTATGTGGTGGACGGAGGCTATGAAACCCTTGCGGAAACACTGGCCGGAGATGCGGCCTGGGAGACAATCTGGCTGGATCAGCAGGCCGCCTTTTCCCTGGAAGGGGGGCATGTGACCCTGAATGTGGACCCGGTGAAACGGGAAGTACATGGATGGTGGCGCATGGAAGGCTTTGTGTCGGAGAGCGGATTTTTGCACGCAGGCCTGCCCCATGGTCTGAATCTGACATCCGCACTGGTGCAGGGCCGGGAAGTGAAGCCCCGGATCCAAGAGGATCATATGGCCCTTGCACTGGAAAACTGCCCGGCTGAGGGATGCGAGGTTCTGCTGGGCTGGTCTGTTTCCCTGAGGGGCTGGGATGCGGATGGCGAGCCTCCCTGGCTTCTGCCCCATGCCTTCTGGCTGCATGGTCCGGATGTCATGCCCCGTCTTGGTTTGGATGCGGATCGTGTGCTGCGTACCCCAAAGGAGCGGGAACGCTTCGGGCTGAAGCCAGAGCCGGAGCTTCCGGCCTATGCGAGTACCTTTGCCAGTGGTGCTGCGGCTTTCGGAGGCCAGTGGAGCTTTGAGGTGAGGGTTGTGGATGGAGAGAGGGAAATCCATGTGGAAAAAGGCCGGATGGAGGGACTTCTGGATTTTGCCCATGTATGGGGACCCGGCCTCCGGGAAAGTCAGCATGGCAACCTGCGCATGTACCACGATGCCAGCCGCAGAGATACGGCCAGCTCCGTTGCCGCCGATGTGTTGGATATGCAGGCCTGTGTGGCCCGCCGAACAGGTCGGAGCCCGGAGATCCGTCACATTGCCCAGTGGCCGAGGAATCTGGGGGAAACCCGTGTGGCGGGCAACTGGCTGATCCTCACCGAAGATCCCCACTGGGATGTGAAGGATAGGGGAACGGGCCGTTGGCTGAGGCGTTCGGCCATTGCAAAGGCCATGGTCCAGCGTGTGCTGCGGGACGGATCGGACCTGAGGGAAGGGGAGGGGGCTTTGTGGCTGGAAGCGGGTCTGCCCGGAGCCATGGGCATATGGTGTGTGGCCGAAACCGATGGCATGGAGGCCTTTTCTGCCCTTCTCTCCCATGGTTCGGATCAGGTGGCCCGCCGCCTTGCGGGCAGTACCGTTCCCGTGACCACCCTGAAGCTGGCCTTGAAGGAGGGTGGCTGGGCGGAAGACTATGCTCCGCTGGCGGCATTGGACTGGACCGGACGACAGACGGCACAAAGCCTTGCTTCTCTGATGGAAGACCTGAAAAAGGATACACCCCTTGCCGTACTGAAAGCCCATGCGGGAGCGGAGATGGCCGCTGCCATGCTGGGAGAGCCCAGATCTGCGGACATACGGGTGACGGGCGGAGAAGAAACCCCGCAGGTGATCGGTGAACACTGGCTCTGGGAAAGGGGCGGCTGGGTGAGTGTGGAAGCCCCTCTCCGTGTGCTGGGCTATGCCATGGAACCGGGCAGGGTGATGGGAGAGAAGGACACGCCGGGTGGCAATCCGGGGAAAACCAGCACTTTTTATCTGGATGCCTGGCCTTCCTACGAAAGGGTGCCTGCGGACAACCTCTGGTCCTTCAGGCCCTGATGCCAGGGGCAAGTGGAAAAGATGACAAAGAAGGGTTGGGCCGGTTTTTTGGACCCGGAATCAGCCTGATGACGAAAAATGTGTTTTACACGCAGTAGGCAAGGAGATTCTTTATGTTTTTTAAGAGATTTACCCGCTTGCGGAATTTTAAGGCGCTTTATCCGGAAAAAGGGGGCGTTTCTGGCCTTGTCCTTTTCGCCTTCCTGCTTACGCCCTTTACTCCCGGAGCTGCACTTGCGGAAGTCCGTTCTCCGGAGGAAGAAAAAAGGGCTGTGTTCATGGAGAGTGTCACCGTAACGGCCAACAAAGTGGAAGAAAATATAACGGATGTGCCCCAGAGTATTTCGGTGATCGATGCCTTCACCATTGAGGAAAGAAGTATGCGGAACATCGGGGATGCCATTTCCCTTATTCCCAACATGAGCGTGAACCCTTCCCATGGCAGGCAGGTGAATATCCGGGGCCTCAATTCCTCCATATTCACCAACAATAACCCTGTGGTGCTCTACATGGATGGCATTCCCCAGACCGGGCGCTACGGTTTTGATGCTTCCCTTGCCAATGTGGAGCGCATCGAGGTGCTGCGGGGACCCCAGGGCACTTTGTATGGAAAGGATGCCATTGGCGGGATCATCAATGTGGTGACCCGGGAGCCGGGGGATACCTGGCAGGGCAGTGTGGGGGCGGAGTACGGAAGCTGGAATTTCATGCAGGCAAGTATGAACGTGAACGGGCCTGTGAAGAAGGATCTTCTGTACATGGGCCTCAATGGTGTTTTCCAGAAGGATGATGGATGGATTAAAAACATCCACCCCGGAATGGAAAAGGAGGCCAATGGCAAAGACAGCCGGAAACTCGGTGCCTATCTCCTGTACAAGCCCACGGATCGTCTCCGCATGCGTCTGACCGTGAATGACGAGGAGGAGAACAAGGATTGGCGGAGCGGTTACGGGCTTCCCAGTGGCTCTCCCTTTTCCGCTGTAAGACGAAAGGATGCGGAACATGTGGATTTTGATGTGAAAAGTTTTGATAATACAGAAAGCCAGTCCCAGGGTCTGAACCTTGCCTATGCCTTTGACCGCATGGAGCTGACCTCCGTCACCACCCGCAGAAAGGTGATCCAGAAAGGTGATTATGACGGGGATTTTGCCAATCAGGCCCTTTATGCGGGGTTGAAGCAGTTCAGCAATATGGAGCATGAAAGCTGGACCCAGGAAATTCGTCTTGCAAGCAGCAACCAGGAAGGCATTCGCTGGGTGGGCGGGATTTACCTGGATCGGGATACGCTGGATTATGGACCCTATGGTCAGCAGTTTCCTAATTTTGATCCGGTGAGCATGCAGTTTCTGGGTAATTTTGAGATGAACGCTGTGTCTGCGACGGATAGCGAGACCCGCGCCATTTTCGGTCAGGTGATGGTGCCTCTGGGAAAAAGAATGGAAATGACCCTGGGCGGCAGATACCAGAGCATTGAGAAAAAGATGGATCTCGACATGTACTATCTTCCCGTGGGGGGCTCGGGTCCGCCCTTTTATGTTCTCCACACGAAAAAAAACTGGGATGTTTTCCTGCCCAAGGCGGCCTTTGCCTATAAAATTAACGAAGACTGGACGGCCTACGCCTCCTGGTCCAGGGGATATATGCCCGGCGGTTTCAACAATTTTGCCATGGGAGGCGAGGAAAAGGACAACCGCTTCGATCCCCAGCAGTCCACCAACTACGAAGTCGGCCTGAAGGCGGCCTTGCAGAAACTGCATTTTTCGGCAGTTCTCTTCCACATGGAGATCGAGGATATCCATGTCTATAAAGGGGTTGGCAATATGTACCTGACCTCCAACGCTAAAAAAGCCCACTCGCAAGGCGCTGAGCTGGAGGCCGTATGGATGCCCACGGACAGCCTGGAGATCAGTACGGCTCTGGGGATTGTGGATGCAGAGTACGATGATTACGACGCGGGAAGTGTGAAGTTTGACGGGAAAAACATTGAGCATACCCCCTCCCACACGGCCCGTCTGGGCGTGGCCTACTATCATCCAGGTGGTTTTTATTCCCGGTTTGATGCCAAAAATCAGGGTGCCATCCACTTTTATGACGATGTGAATAAGGATTTTGTGAAGCAGGATGCCTTCACCCTGGTGGATATGCGCCTGGGTTATCGTTTCAAAAACTGGGATGTGTACGTCTACGGAAAGAACCTGACGGATGAGGAGTATGTGACAAACTTCATGTGCAATTCCCTGGTGTCCCTTGCGGATTTCGGAGACCCGAGAACCTTCGGCATGGGAGTCCGCTACACCTTCTGATGCCCTTCCCGCCGTTTTCTTGGGAAAAGGAAAACGGCGGGAGATCCGGGGCTGGCCGGATGGTGTCTGTGACCAGCTCTCAAGGAAAAAACATATGGAAAATGTCCGTTCCACGGGTTTTTCCCGTCTCATGGAAATCGCAGGAGCCCGCAGGGGACTTCTCATGGTTTCAGGGATTTTTGCCGTGCTGAGTTCCATTCTGGCCCTTGCGCCCTATGGTCTGATCTATCTTGTGATGGTGCGGCTTCTGGAGGAAGGAAGCAGCCGTGCCGCACCTTATGTGTTTGGCCTCGGGCTGTTTGCTCTGGGGGCCGTTTTTCTGCGGTATCTCTTTCTTTTTGTGGCCATCATGTTTTCCCATGTGGCCGCCTTCGGCATTCTCTATGATTTGAGAGCCACCCTGACCCGCCATCTGGGCCGTCTGCCCATGGGCTGCTTCACAGGGGGCGAGACGGGAAAAATCAAAAAGATTCTTTTTGAGGATGTGGAGGAAATCGAGGTCTTTATTGCCCACCACATTCCGGACATGGTGGCTGCCGTGGCTCTTCCTGTCCTGACCCTTGGCTTTCTTTTCACCGTGGACTGGCGTATGGCCCTTGTCTCCCTTATGCCTTTGCCCATCGCCTTTGCCATGCAGCGCAGGGCCTTTGGCGGAGATCAGGCGGCTGTGTGGCGCAGGGACTACCATGACGCTCTGGAAACCATGAACAGCACCATCGTGGAATATGTGAGGGCCATGCCCGTGGTGAAAATCTTCAATCAGTCCGCCCATTCCTTTGCCCGTCTGCGGGAGGCTACCCTGGCTTATACGGATTTTATCCGCAGGATTACCCGTATTCAGGCCCCGCCATGGGCGGCTTTTGTGGTTATCACTTCCTCGTCTCTTTTTTTCATTCTCCCCGCTGGCCTGTGGCTGCACCTTGAAGGCAGACTTTCCCTTTCCGTCTTCTTTCTTTTTCTCATGATGGGGCCGGGCTGCATGACCCCCCTTTTCCGGCTGGCCATGCTGGGGGCCCAGATGGGTCACATTCTGGAAGGGATGAACCGCATGGATGCCATTCTTCTCCAGCCGGAAATCCCTGAACCGCAAAATCCCCTTTTTCCCCGCAGTGCGGCGATCCGTTTTGAGAATGTCACCTTTGCCTATGGACGCCGTCCTGTGCTGCAAGATTTTTCCCTGAGTCTGGAAGCAGGCGGGGTTTATGCCCTTGTGGGGCCCAGTGGAGCGGGAAAAACCACCATCGGCCAGCTCTTGCTCCGCATGTGGGATGTGGATTCCGGCAGAATTCTTCTGGGCGGGGTGGATATCCGGGAAATGCCAAGGGAAGCTCTGATGCGTCATGTGGGCTTTGTTTTTCAGGAGGTGTTCATGTTCAGCGACACCATTTATGAAAATATCCGCATGGGCATGGAAGGAGTCAGTGAGGCGGACATTCAAAGGGCAGCAAGGGCGGCCCAGTGCATGGAGTTCATTGAGCGTCTGCCCAAGGGCTTTGAGACCCGCATCGGAGAAGGGGGCGAGGTGCACCTCAGCGGCGGGGAAAGGCAGCGGATTTCCCTTGCCCGCGTGTTTCTCAAAAACGCGCCCGTCCTTGTGCTGGATGAGGCCACGGCCTACGCGGACGCCCAGAATGAATCGAAAATTCAGGCGGCCTTTTCCGAAATTATGAAGGGAAAGACCGTGATTGTCATTGCTCACAGGCTTTCTTCCATCACGGATGCGGACAGGATTTTTGTGATCCGGGAGGGCAGACTTGCGGAAGCGGGCCTCCATGGAGAGCTTCTGGAAAAAAAGAGCCAGTATCATTCCATGTGGCAGGCCCATATTCAGGCCCAGGGCTGGGCGCTGCGTGCTTAAGGAGGTGGTGTCATGTTTGGTTCCGTTCGGGTGATTGCGGGCAGTTTCAGAAATCTTGGCGCAACGGTGTTGCTGAATGTCCTGCATTTTATACTGAAAGGTTTTCCCTTCGGGATGCTCATCCTTATACTCCATGAACTGCTGCGGCCGGAGGAGGAAATCCGTGGGATGTATCTTTTCTGGCTGGTGTTCATCATCGCTTGGGTGATGCTCATCAATGTGTTCCTTGCCATCCATGTGCATCTGCGGGCCTATGTCACGGCCTACGGTCTGGCCACTGAGGCGAGGCTTCGCCTTGCGGATCATCTGCGCGGGTTGTCTCTGGGATTTTTTAAAAAACGGGATCCCGGCGACATTTCTTCTCTCATGCTGCAGGATATGACCAAGGTGGAAACCCTGTTCAGTCATTTTTTCATGGATGCCATCGCCTGTGTGGTGCTGCCCCTTTTCATGGCCTCCTTCCTTGGGTTTGTGGACGGACGCATGACCCTTTTCATGCTGGTCTTTGTGCTGCTGGCCCTTCCGGCGCTCATGGCCGCGCAGAAGATCATCGGATATTTCGGAAAGCGGCATATGCAGACCCGCAATGCCGTGGCATCCCGCATGCTGGAGTATCTTCAGGGCATCCGGGTTCTCATGGCCTTCAATCAGACGGGAAAGAATTTTCTGCGGCTGGATGCCATGATGCAGCGGTTCCGCAAAGACAGCATCCGGCTGGAAGCCGCAGGCGGCGGGCCGGTGATGGTGTATTGCCTGATTCTGGAGGCAGGCTTTGTGGGGCTTCTGGTCCTGGGGGCCTTTCTCTATGGTGCCGGAGAGTTGGGGTTATCCGTGTTTCTCATCTTCCTTGTCATCGGGTACAAATTCTTTGAACCCTGGATCAACTTCGGCCTTTTTCTCTCGGAAATGCGCTACATGAACATTGCCGCCCGGAGAATTACGGAAGTCATGGACACCCCGCCCCTTCAGCAGCCGGAAAAACCCCTTTTTCCCGAAGGCAGGGACATCGTGTTTGAGAAGGTTGATTTTTCCTACGGGGAAAGAAGGGTGCTGCACGGGGTGAGCGCCCGGTTCGGGGCCGGAGAGGTGACGGCGCTGGTGGGACCATCGGGTGGCGGCAAGACCACGCTCACAAGCCTCATTGCCCGGTTCTGGGATGTGGGCGGAGGCAGGATCACCATTGGCGGTGCGGATATCCGGGACATCCCCGTGGAAAAACTCCATGCCCTTCTCAGTGTGGTATTTCAGGATGTTTACCTTTTTCAGGATACCCTCATGAACAATATTCGTGTGGGAAGGCGTTCGGCCACGGACGAAGAGGTGAGGGATGCGGCCCGTAAAGCCCGGTGTCACGATTTCATCATGGCGCTGGAAGAGGGCTATGACACCCTGGCGGGCGAGGGCGGAGCACGGCTTTCCGGTGGGGAAAGGCAGCGGATTTCCATCGCCAGGGCCCTGCTCAAGGATGCGCCCATCGTGCTGCTGGATGAGGCCACGGCTTCCCTTGACCCTGAAAACGAGCTCTGCATTCAGCAGGCCATTTCTGAGCTGGTGCGTTCCAAAACCCTCATTGTCATTGCCCATCGCCTGAAGACCATCTCCCAGGCGGACAGGATTTATGTGCTGAATAAAGGCCGTATCGTGGAAGAGGGCAGGCATGGGGATCTGCTGGAAGCGGACGGGCTCTATGCGGATCTCTGGAGGGAGCAGCAGCGTTCCGGCGGGTGGAAGCTCAAAGGGGGAAGTCTGGCCCTTGCCGGATAAGGGACTGGCGGCATGGGGCTGCTTCAGGACAGGAAAGGACATAAAAACTCACTCGCCGATTCACAGGAGAAGCGCCATGAAAAAAGCACTGCCCGTGCATGTTGCAGACAACCGTTATTTCAGCCTTCCCTTACTGCCTCTGCGCTGGGAAGTGATGAAAACGGCCCTTTCCCTTCACCTTTTTGATGTTCTTCAAACACCCCGGACCGGAGCAGAGGTGGCGGAGGCTTTGGCTTGCGATGCTGTGAACACGGAACTTCTTCTCAATGCCCTGGTCGCTATGGGACACCTCATGAAAGAAAAAGGAAAATTCCGGAATACGGAGGCCTCGGATCGTTTTTTGGCTGCCGGAAAGGAAACCAGTCTGGGGGAAGCCCTTCTGGGCTTTGATTCCTGGAATCTGGCCGTGTTGAATGGGGGCATGGAAAAGCTTGTGAAGGAAGGCCCTCCTCCCGGAAAGGGCGAAGCCATGGAAGATCCCCTGCTTTGGCAGGAGATGACCCGGAAAACCGTGAATTTTTGTCGCAGCGGCCGGGCCCAGCATATGGCCTCCCTTCTTGCGGGACTGCCCGGTTCCGAACGCTGGCGCAGGGCGCTGGATCTGGGAGCGGGAACCGGCCTTCTGGGGATTGCCCTTGCAGCCATGCATCCGGATCTTGAATGCCTGCTCCTTGACCGTCCTGCCGTGCTGGCGGTGGCAGTGGAAGTGATCCGGGAATACGGGATGGAAGAAAGGGTTGGCACCCTGGCCGCAGACTACATGAAAGACCCCATCGGCGGGGGGTATGACCTGATCATGGCAAGCTATGTCCTGAATTTTGCCGGAGAGGAGCTTGAGGGGGTTTTGAAAAAGTGCAGGGAAGCCCTGAATCCGGGAGGCTGTATGGTTATTTTTTCCGATACCCTGAGAAATGAACGGACGGCTCCCGGAGAAACGGTACTCGGCTGGCTGGCTGCGGCCCTGCAGGGACGGGATTTTGCCATGGAGGAGGATGCATTGCCGGAAGCCTTGCTGAAAGCGGGGTTTGATCGCGTCCGCAGCCGCACCCTGACCCATGTACCCATGGCCTCCCATGGGCCTGTGGATTTTCACCTTGCAAGGAGATGCTGAAAAACATGGGAGGGGGTTGAAGGAATGAATGACCCAAAGGCTTCTGTGGAGGCCTTTGGGTCATTGAGGGACAGGTAAGTACGCCCTGTTGTGGGGATATCTTTAAGTGGGGGCATAAACCCGTGTGCGTCCCATCAGAATTCTGGGACGGGCGACTTCCCTGAATCCTTTTGCAAGAGCAGCTTCGTGCTCCTTAGCGAAAACCTTTGCAGTTACGTGGAAGCAGGGTTCGGAAAGAAAGAAGTGACCGTCCGGTCTGATGAGGCTGCGGATTTCTTCCAGATGCGCATGAATGTCCGGCACTTCATGGAGCATCCAGAATGCATTGATGAAATTGTAGCTGCCGTCAACGCCAATACGGCCTGCCTGGCAGAGATGGGGATGGATGAAATCTGCCACCCCTTCTGCGGTTGCGCGGGAAAACATTCTTTGGAGCATTTCTGGCTGAAGATCGGCCGCGACGACAAGGCCGTTGTTCCCGATGATGCGCGCCATGGGGATGGCGGCGAACCCCCCACCGCAGCCGATATCCAGAACCCGCATGCCGGGGCGGATCCATGGCGCATAGATACGGTCTGGCTGGTGCAGCATGCGTCGGAGAGGGTTTTCCAGGTGAATGGCGTGTTTGTGGGAGCAGATATGGGGCATGGAATTCTCCTGTATTGAGTTTAGTTGCTAAACATAGATGACAAAAAAAACATAACTAGCTGTGGAGACATGAAAATTTAGCGATGACGCTCAGTCATTTCCTTCAGCATGAGGAAAAAGTCCTCAATCACCTGAAATTCGGAATCGCTCATATCTGCCAAGCGGTGGATGAGCGGAGTATCAATTGCTGCGTGGTGTCGTTCGTGTCCCTCAAAAGCCGATTTTCCCGCAGGAGTCAGCCAGATCTGGTATCTCCCGCCATCGGAGAGATCAGCGGTTTTGGTGATCAGTTCTTTGGCTTCAAGCTTTGCCAGTACCTGGGAAACGGCTCCCCGGGTGACAGCTGCCAGGGACGCGAGGGATGCCGGGTGTATGCCGGGGTTCTGTCCGATCCGCATGATCATGTGGATTTCCGAAGGATGGAGTGGAGGACTATCGCCGTAAACCCGCGCTTTGCGTTCGTTACGTTTGATGCCTTCGACCACCTGTAAGAAAAGGTTGATCAGATTGTGTGTACGCTGTATTCGATCATTCATGGCATAGCTGTATAGTAGCTAAACTAATGCTGTCAAGAATAAAATGAAGGTTGGATCCTGCGAGGATTTTCTGCTTCTTGACCGCTATGCTGAGGCCAACGCCTGACCCAGGATAAAAAATCCTTGACTTTAAGCGGCTTGCTTGATTGCATCCGCGACAGGATGATATCGCGGATTGGTTTGGTCGGTGGGGGGGCCTCTGGAGGGAGGTTATATGGCATCGGTCAGTGAACATTACGCAAATCATCTGGGATCTATTTATACATGGATGGCTGGAGGTGTTGAATCTGCTTTTAACCGAGGGGCTGCCGAAACAGAATCCTTTGACCCGCTCTTTCTGAACAAAAGCCTAGCGGTTGACCTTGGAGCAGGATTCGGGATGCATACCATCCCCTTGGCGCGTCGTGGGTTTTCCGTTGTGGCCATTGACACCTGCACCGAATTGCTTGAAGAACTGCGCCAGCATGCGGATACCCTTCCTATCCAGACAATCCCGGATGATTTTCTCGCATTTCGAAGATATGTAAGCACTGAAGCCCAAATTGTCCTGTGCATGGGCGATACTTTAACCCATCTCCCAGACACGGATTCTGTCCTGCAACTCCTGGCAGATGTGGCAGAATCCCTGATCATTGGCGGTCAGTTCATCCTCACTTTCCGTGACTACAGCCAGGCGCTTTCCGGTGATCAGCGTTTCATCTCCGTACGGAGTGATGGCAGCCGTATCCTGACGTGTTTTCTCGAATATGCTGAGGCACATGTCACCGTTCATGATATACTGCACGAACTTGATGCGTCCGGGTGGTGCCTGCGTGTGAGCAGTTACCAGAAGCTTCGCCTTGCACCCGACTGGGTTTGTGCCGCTCTTGAGTCAAGGGGGTTTTCTGTGCGGCGAGAACCTGGAATGGCTGGCATGGTCCGTCTGGTTTCTACACGTGTCAAATAAAGAAAGGAGGCCGCCCTTTTTTGGGACAGAGGTGAACCCGTGAATAAGATACTGATGAGTGCCTGTCTTCTGGGAGAAAAGGTCCGATACAATGGAGAGGCATTGTTTTTTTCGGATTCGATTGTCTCCCGGTGGATTTCTGAAGGGAGGGTGGTTCCCGTATGTCCTGAAGTGGGAGCTGGAATGTGTATTCCCCGAAAGCCTGCTGAAATTTTTGGCGGTGACGGTAGGGCCGTATTACGTGGAGTGGCCGTTGTTATTGAACGGGATGGAACTGACGTGACAGATTTCTTTGTGCGGGGTGCTCATATGGCTTTGAATCTCTGCCAAAAATTGAATATCAGATTCGCAGTTCTCACAGAATCCAGCCCGTCATGCGGAAGTACAACCATCTATGATGGGAGTTTTTCTGGCAAAAAAATCAGAGGGATGGGTGTTGTCGCCGCCTTGTTGACGGAACATGGCATCCAGGTGTTCAGTCAGCATTCGATACCGGATGCTGAGAGGCTCATCAGGAGGCAGATTTCTGAAAGTACCCCATAAAAGTCTCCCCGTCCTTGCGTCTTTTCCTTCCCGCCCTTACCTTCTCACAAGATTTTCAATCTGGCGCATGCGCCTGAATGTCCTTCATCAAAAATCAGGAGGCAGGGCTTATGGATACGGATCTTCTTTTTACCGAAATCACAACAGGCTCCCAGAAGCTGGCCAACCGCGTGGTCATGGCTCCCCTGACACGGAACCGGGCAGGGGCTGGCAATGTTCCCACGGATCTCAATGCCCTGTACTACGGTCAGCGGGCCACGGCGGGGCTGATCATCACGGAGGCTACCCAGATTTCTCCCCAGGGCGTGGGGTATCCGGCCACTCCGGGCATCCACAGTACAGAGCAGGTTCTTGGCTGGAAAAAGGTGACCCGGACGGTACACGAAAAAGGCGGCAGAATTTTTCTTCAGCTCTGGCATGTGGGCAGAATTTCTCATCCCAGTCTTCAGCCCGAAGGGGCCCTGCCCGTAGCGCCCTCCGCCATCCGGCCCGCGGGCGAGGCCTTTACCTACGAGGGGCTCAAACCTTTTGAAACTCCAAGGGCTCTGGAAATCCATGAGATTCAGGGCGTTGTGGACCAGTACGCAAGGGCTGCGGAACATGCCCTGGAAGCTGGTTTTGACGGGGTGGAAATCCATGCGGCCAACGGCTATCTCATCGACCAGTTTCTGCGGGACGGTACCAACAGGCGGCAGGATGCCTATGGCGGAGGACTCCGTCAGCGTCTGCGTTTTCTGGGCGAAGTGACCGAAGCGGTCACCGGTGTTCTGGGCTCCGGAAGGGTGGGAGTGAGGATTTCTCCGGAAAATACCTTCAACGATATTCAAGACAGCGATCCCCGGAAAACCTTCACGGCGGTGGCGGACCTGCTCAGACCCCATGGTCTTGCTTATCTCCATGTGGTGGAAGGCGATTTTGTGACGGGAAAGACCCTGCTCGACTACGGGGAGGTCCGCAGAGCTTTTGGCGGAACCTTTATGGTGAACGGCGGCTATACCCAGGAGAGGGCGGAAGCCGCCATCCGCACGGGAGCTGCGGATCTCGTGGCCTTTGGTTCCCTTTATATCGCAAACCCTGATCTTGTGGAGCGTTTCAGAAAAGGCGCTGCCCTGAACGCGCCGGATCCCGCGACTTATTATGGCGGTGATGCCAGAGGGTATACGGACTATCCCTTTTTAAGCTGATTCAGGCGCATGGATCTTCGTATGGTGATTTTTAAGGCCAGAGAATATTTCTCTGGCTTTTTTGTTGCCGTCTTTAAAAAAAATGGACCTTGTCTGGTCAGATCTTAATCCTACCCGATTCAGGGGGGAGGTCGGCGTGGTGCATCAAGAAAAGCTCACTTCTCGTTGAAAAAGAGCTCTGGTTCTTTCCGGTCTTTACACGATTCACTGAGCCGGATTGCAATATCTTTTATTGTCCCATTTTTCATAGTCCTTGCTTTTTCAGGGCAGATTTTAATGCAGGCGCAGCAGAGGATGCATTTTTCTTTATCGGTTATGGAGTAGGCTTTTAAATCAATTGCACCTGCAGGGCATGCCTTGGCACAGGCCCCACAGCCTGAACAGTGATGGCTGATATTGATAAAATCAACGGAAAGTAGTGGAGCAGGATTTTGTGAAGGAACTTTTCCGGGCACATGAATTTCAGAAGTAAGATCCATATGCGTTGCGGAGAGGAGCATTTCGTTGATTCTGCGGCCAAAAGCCTCAGCGTGTTTTAAGTCTTCCGCATCGGGCCTGGACAGGGCAATGGGTGTGTCGGGCCCTGAAAAAGAGTGCTCTCCGATGTATGCCGCACAGGCAATGGGAATGCCCCCGTTTTGGATCATTTTATCTTTCAGTTCAATCAGCGCATTTTCATAGTCCCGATTGCCGTAAACCACAAGACAGACCGTTGGAGCCTTTCTGGCCTTTATGGCATGCAGCCATTGGTTCAGCAGGGCTGGTACTCTTCCCACGTAAACCGGAACGGCAACGATCAGTAGCTCATCTTCTGCTGCCAGCACGTGCTGCTTCCGGGAATCCGGGTTTGTAATATCTATGAATTCAGAGGTGGTATGCTGAATTCCACGGACGATTGCCTGAACAACAGCCTTGGTGGTTCCGGTAGGAGAAAAAAAGCAGGCTTTTACAGATTGAATTTTCATCTTCTGTTTTCCCATTGGATTTTTGCAGCAGACTTCGCAGTGGTTCGATTCCCATAAGACGTTTTTCCGGTTATGGCAAATGTTTTCCTTTCCTGTGTATCTCCTGCCATCGGATTCAGACTCCAATGCCTTTTGGTTTATTTTTTCAATGGAAATGGGCAGAGTTTGAAAAGGAGCTTGCTGCTTTGCGATCTGGCATTGAACGGTGCTGCCTGGTTATAAAATCGGCTGTTTTTTTGAGTGCTATGGCAGATTGGATATTTCCTTGAAGGGTGCGGATGCGCTAACGGTTCTTATGGGGCCGGAAGGGGTAGATAGCCTGCCGTTCTTTCTACGGGAAATCCGGTGTACCGTGTAAATTGACAGGAAAAACACCATGAAAAAAGAACTGCCTCGTCCATGTTGCAGACAACCGTTATTTCAGCCTTTCCTGGCCCTTGACACATGGTGTATGTAAGCTTAAATTGTCAAATTAAAACCGGATCACCATGCTGTAGAAATATTGCAGTGGGGCTGTTCGCTGCTCATGCCTGATTTTTTCAAGAAACCGTGTTCCGGAAAGGGTTCTGTGATTTTTTTCACAGGATTTTCATACAGAATCCAGGGTGCTTGCCATGCCAGAAAACAAGGACAGATTGTTTGTGCCTGGAGCCACCATTGAGCTTGTATGTGGACTCCACAGCGATTCTCCGGAGATCCGCCCAGCCATCATCCACGACACAAAGCCCGCCGAAGGATTGTTTGGCATTTCCCAGACCCGCCCCCCCCTTTCCATAGCATCCTCACAGGAAGAGCTGCATGTGACAAGGCTGGTTGTTTCGGAAAGAAAGGAAAAGGTGAGAAGGGGGATTGCTGTCCGTGTCCGTGCAATCCAGAGACATGATTATTCCCTGAAGGGTGGTTTCCCGGAAGAGCTGGTGTGGCTTGAGAGTGAAGGGCCGGTTGTGGAAATCAATGTGCGATCTGCCTACCGACTCACGCCAGGCCGACAGTTCCCGGTTTTTGCGCAAATGCGCTGCGGTGATGAGGAATATGTCTGTGGCAGGGATTTTTCCATTCTGGACATTTCCACAAGGGGCATGGGGCTTGTGGCCCTGCCCGAAAAAGGGGAGGGCAGGCCAGCTCTCCTGAACCTTGAAAACGGTGCCTGCCTTGCTTTGGGTATGGCCCTTCATTATCCCAGAGAGCAGAATCTGCCTGCTCGCAAGGTGGTCTGCCTTGGCAAGGTGGTTCGAAAGAAAGACACCTCCAAAGGAAAAACTGGTATCCTGGGGCTCCATTTTACCAAGCTGCTTTCACGGGGTGAGGATGACCTTCATCATTTCATCCACGAGGCCCAGTTGACGGAAATCCGTCAACTCAGCCCTTACCGCTAGCCCAGGCAGAAGCGACAATCCAGGTCCTTGATAAGGATATTTGAGAATGATCTTTGCACCCGCCAGTAAGGTGATGTGAGCCAGCGGCCGCCCCAGGCCTTGGTGTTCTTGAGGACGATTTCCAGATCCATCACTTCCCCCTTCTCCCATGCGCACATGCCTACCCATATACGGCTTTCAGAGAGGCTGTTTTTTTGGGTCAAAGGGTTTTGCCGTCACATCCGATGAGATCGTCGTGGCTTTCTCACAGGATCTGTTCCTGCTTTTTGGTTATTTTTCCGTGAGCGCAAGGCTTGCCCCAAGGCTGGCAAAGGTAGCGGCAAAACCACGACGGAGCCAAGCCTGTACACGCGGAGATTCCATGACAATTTTGCGGAATGCATGTGCGAGAACGCCATAAGCTATGAATATGATGAGCGTCATCACCATGAAAGTAACACTCAGGAGAAAAAGCTGGGAAAGGTGTTTTGACGAATCTGGGCGAATAAATTGCGGCAGGAAGGCCAAAAAGAAGATGGTGAGTTTCGGATTGAGAATGTTGAGAAGGAAGGCCTTTACGATGAGCCCTGTGGCCGCGTTTGTGGAAGGATTTCCGTTAACGGAGAAAGTCGACTTGTCACGCCAGGTAGAATAAGCGACATAGAGCAAGTAGGCGACGCCCGCATATTTTAAGGTCTGGAAGGCAAGTGCGCTTGTGTGCATGATAGCGGCTAGCCCCAGAACGGTCGCCATGAGGTGAGGCAGAATCCCTGCCGTGCATCCGAGCGCGGCAAATACGCTTGCCTTTCGCCCCTGAACAAGACCCGTGGAGACCGTGAAGATGACGCCTGTACCAGGAACAAGAATCACGATGAATGAAGTGATGATGAACTCCATACTGATCATTTGACAGAATCTCCCATAATAAAAAGTGATGCGGGTATCTAAACGACTGCTCAGCGGCGCAGTGTCGGGGGGACCCGCGAAAGGTACCCCCCCCCGGCACAAGACATGAAAGGTTTTGTAAGGACAGGCCTTCTGCCGGATCAGGGATGGTCGGGCAGCTGTAGCGAAGCTCGCACACAGGCCATGGGCAGGGCCACAGAAAGAGAGCAAGGGATGAGGCAGGTGGTCATCCGCATGGCATTATACCGGTCCTGTCTTCTGGGCACCGCCTTTCACAGCTTCGGCAAGTCCGTTGATGTCGCCGGGCCTGATGCCGATTTCGGCCAGCAGAGAATCCAGGATGGGAGCCTGGGCGCGATAGCGGAGCGCACTATTCACCACTTGATCCGCAAGGGAACCTTTACCGCTTTCCTCTTCCCCTGACTGTCCGCCAGCACTGCCCCCAAGGCCGTTTACCTGAAGGATGCGGATATCGCTGATCTGCTCCATGGGTTTCACACTCTGGGCAATGATTTCCGGCAGGTTCTGGATCAGGGCAAGGCGTACTTCCATGGCCACCTGTTCCGGTGAGAGCAGGTTGGCTGCGGTATTGAGGGCCTGCTTGCCTTCGGCTTCCACGGCGTATCTGCGGGCTGCGGCATCGGCCAGCAGGATTTCTGCATCGGCCTTGCCCTTGGCTTCCAGGCGCTCCTTGTCCGCATGACCCTGGGCGGCAAGGCGCAGGGCCTCGGCCTGGTCGATGGCGGCCTTTTTCTGGGCTTCTGCGGTGATGGTGAGCTGGATGGCTTCCTTTTCCGCCTGCTGACGGGCCTGCACCAGCTCCACCTGTTTTTCCCTTTCCGCCTTTTCCGTATCCCTTACGGTGATAACGCTTTCCTCTTCCTTCACCGCCTTGGCCCTGGCACGGTCGGCTTCCGCCTTGGCTTCGGATTCCTCGCGGGATTTTTCCGCAACCGCAATGGCCTTTTCCTGTTCCGCCAGTTCCACGGCCTTGCGCCGTTCAATTTCCGCCTGTTCCACGGCCTTGGATTTGGCGATTTCCATTTCCCGGACAGCCCTCTCCTTCTGGATCTTTTCGTTTTCAATATCCCGTTCGGAAAGGATTTTCTTGAGATCAATTTCCCTCTGGGAGGCGATGCGGGCTTCTTCGGCTTCTCGTTTCTTCTCTGCCTCCTCCCTTGCGATTTCCGCAGACTGGGAAGCCCTGCGGATGGAAACCTCCCTTTCCTGCTCCAGCCTTGCATACTCTTCTTCGCGGGAAATCTGGAATCTTGCCCGTTCGGCCTCAAGGTTCTTCTGGCGGATGGCAAGATCCGTTTCCTGCTCGATGTCGTTGCGTTTTTTGCGGCGGGATTCGATGGCTTCGGTGAGTTTGGTGAGGCCTTCGGCATCAAAGGCGTTCTGGGCGTTGAAGTGGGCAAAGGCGGTCTGATCCAGGCCGGTGAGGGACACGGATTCCAGCTCCAGACCGTTTTTTAAGAGGTCTTCGGACACCACCTGTTGCACCTTCTGAACAAAATCCACCCGCTTTTCGTGCAGCTCTTCCATGGCCATTTCCGCAGCCACAGCCCTTAAGGCATCCACGAATTTACCTTCCACCAGCTCTTTCAGCTCAGAGGGGTTCATGGTTTTAAGGCCTAAGGTCTGGGCGGCATTGGCAATGGATTCGCTGATGGGTTTCACCCGCACATAAAATTCTGCGGTCACATCCACCCGCATGCGATCCCTTGTGATGAGGGCCTGCTCGCCCGCCCTGCGTACCTCAAGGCGCAGGGTGTTCATATTTACAGGGATGATCTCATGCAGTACGGGCAGCACCATGGCGCCACCGTCCATGATGACCTTTTCGCCGCCAAAGCCCGTGCGAACAAAGGAAACTTCCTTGGTGGCTCTCTTGTAAAGACGGGCCAGGATGATGAGAAGGACAAAAATAACGGTGACAAGGACACCTGCAAGAAAAAAGAACTCGGTCATGGATGGGCTCCTTTTAAAGTTGAGGTCAGGGGGAATGGGAAAGCAGGGAGCTGGGGTTGGGAATGGCTCTGTAAAGATGATCATTCAGAGATACAAGCAGTACCGCATCTCCGGTTTGGAAAACATCGGATTCATTGTCCGGCTCCACAAGAAAATAGTGGGTCTGGCCATGTTCATCCCTTGCCTTGGCTTCCGCAGGGTGGCCTTTGCTGGCCGTGCCTAAGGTGACAACGGCCACCTTGCCGATGAGGCTTGTGCGGGAAACGGCCCGTGTTTCATCTTTGGGCAGGATGCGGCGGAGGATACCGCCGAAAAAACGGGTCAGAAAAAGGCTCAGAATCAGGACGGGAAGGCCTGGAAGCCAGGCAGGCAGGTAGTGGCCTGTGAGGGACTTCAGTCCTGCCTGGAAAAAGAGTCCCAGGGTTCCGAAGCAGGCCAGAAAAATCACCAGCAGCATGAGAACGGGCACTTCCCGGATTCTGAGCCAGCCGAGCAGTTTTCCAAGGCCCGTGTCCACATGACCCGCATCCGCATCCGGAAGGAGGCCGTCCAGCACGGAAGAACCACTCATGCCGCCGATAGCCGCAAGGCCTTCCAGGATGCCGATGAAGAGCATCAGGGCAAGGGGGATGGAAAACAGGAGGTTTTCAGTGGCAAGAAGAGGCTCCCACATCAGGATTTTTCCATTTTAAGCGCTATAAGCCTTTCGGCGATGGCGTGTTTGCGACTGAGTTCCTCCAGCTCTGCAAGCTTTGCCGCAGATCCTGTATGCCGGTTCCGTCCGGGAAGACCGGAGGCGTTTTCAAGGATTCTGTCAAAGAGTGTGCCTGCCTTTTCCGCTTTGGCATCCAGGGAGGGGGAATCCGGAGAGGGGACGTTGGGTCCTTCTTCCATCCGTGCCTTGCGGAAAGCCTGGATTTCCGAACGCATTTCCCGTTTTTTGGCCTGAAGGGCCTGGATGAAGCCCTCAAGTTCCTTTTCCTTTTTGCCGCACTCTTCAATGGAAGCCGTCAGAACGGGAATTCTCGCCTCAATGTCCATCTGTTCGGCAATACCCGTTTCCGCAAGATCATCCCTTCCCTGGGATACGGCTACTCCAATCTGCCGGGAAAGGGCCTCATACCGGCTTTTTTCTTCCGTAAGGCGCTTGTCTGCCAGATGCTTCTGGGCCAGTTGGCGGCCGAGCTCGGTTCTGGCCTCTTCCATTACTGCATCCATTTCCCGGATAGCCTCTTCCATGAGGCTTTCCGGTGCTGCGTTTTCAAAGGAAGCGACGAGGGTGTTCATGCTGGCGCTGACAAGGCGTGTGACCCTTTTTCCGATACTTTCACCCATGATTTTTTCCTTTCTCCGGATGTAAGGGAGTTGTGGGTCCGCCACCTGACCTCCGGCGGCGGACTGTGATCAGCTCGATCCCGGCGCGGAAGGCCCCTTGACCGGGAAAAGACCTGAGATAAGGAGTTGCAGGCACTGTGCATCTTTAAAAAAGGATACGGGCGGGCGGGAAAACCTGATTCTAAGGATCGTTTCAGGGATTTTGGGATTGGCTGCGACAAAACTCTCCGATTTTGCAATCTTCTTTGCGTATATGCACCAGCACCCACTGGGTCATGAGAAAATTCAGATCCTTCTTGAGGCTTGTGAGATCCTTACTTTCCTGTATTAGTCTGGAGATGTCTCTGCGGATGGCCGCATGCAGGGCCTGATGGTGCTCCAGTTCGGGATATCCCCATTCCCGCATGCGTTCCTCTTCTGCTTCAAAGTGCACCTGAATATAGTCGAGAAGGGCCTGGATGGCGGCCTTGAGCTCGCCAAAGCCCTGGTGGGGATCCATGATGGTAAGAATTCGGTTAGCAAGGTCAAAGAGCATGCGGTGCTGGGCGTCGATTTCCGGATCACCCATGGCGTAATCAGACTGCCATTCAAAGGGCTGGGACACAGGAGGCCTCCTTCACAGAAGTTAATGTTCACAACCTATACCAGATTCAGGGAATTTTGGGCAATCGATCCGTGTAAAAAAAAGAAAAGAAGGCAGGGGCTGCGTTTTTTATTGAAAAAAGATTGCAATGCTTTTTCAGGGCATTATGATACCCCCCGGTCCGAAGCGGATACCGGATGAAAAATCCGGTCCTGTTTTCTCGAAAGGTCGGCTGGGCTTTGATGGCAGAAAGCGGCTGCCTTGGATGTGTCTGAATGGGGATAGAGAGGAGATCGGAAAGCGTGGAAACGGAAAGCCTGTTTTTCCGGATGGATCGTAAGGAGATCGGATATTTACGTTTTCTGCTGGAAGCCTATGAGGGCATGGCCGCTCTGAGTACCCTGGATCGGGAGCAGGGGGTGGTGATGGTACGGATGGCTCCCGGATGTGCGGCCCTTGTGGAGGAGGTGATTGCTTCCTTTGGGCCGGAGGCGGTTTTTATTCCGCTGAGCAAGGCGGAGGTCACAGACATGGGTTTTTCCACAGAGCTTTGCGCTTAAAGGGTTTGTGCATGCTGCGGGATATGGATCCGCACCATGAAGCCCTGTTTTTTGCGGAGGAAAATGAAGTTTCTTTATGTCTTTACCATAGGCTGTCAGATGAACACCTATGATTCGGATCTTTTTTACCGCCTTCTGGCCCCCATGGGCTATGTTCCGGCGGACAGTCCGGAAACCGCAGATCTTGTCATTGCAAACACCTGCGCCATCCGCGCCAAGGCGGAAGACAAGGCCTTCAGTTTCATCGGCCGTCTTCAGACCATCAAGGCACAAAGGCCGGATTTTCATATCGGCATGGCCGGTTGCGTGGCCCAGCAGGAAGGGGCGAAAATTCTGGCCCGTGCGCCTTATGTGGATTTCATCCTCGGCACCCACGCCATCTGGCGTCTGCCGGAGATTGTGGAAACCGTGGTTCGGGAAGGTCGGCGCGTGGTGGATGTGGACATGAACGAAGCCTTACCCGAGGCCAGGGAGCTTACGGAAAGACCTGCTTCGGGCGTGTCCGACTTTGTGACCATCATGCGGGGGTGCGATAATTTCTGCACCTATTGCGTGGTACCCTATGTGCGGGGACGGGAAATGAGCCGTCCGCCGGAAGCCATTGTGGAAGAGGTGCGGCGTAAGGTGGCCGCCGGTGTGAGGGAAATCACCCTTCTGGGCCAGAACGTCAACAGTTATGGACAGAAGGAAGGGCTGCCGGATTTTCCGGAACTGCTGCGTCGGGTAGCAGATGTGGAAGGGCTTTTGCGTCTGCGTTTTGCCACCTCCCACCCAAAGGATCTTTCCGATGACCTGATCCGGGCTTTTTCGGAAATCCCCCAGCTCTGCCACCATCTGCACCTGCCCGTGCAGTCCGGCTCCACAGCCGTTCTTGCCCGCATGAATCGTAAATACAGCCGGGAACATTACCTGGAGCGTATTGCGAGACTCCGGGAAGTCTGTCCGGACATCCATCTGGGAACGGACATCATTGTGGGCTTTCCCGGAGAAACCCCAAAAGACTTTGAAGAGACCCTTTCTCTTGTGGAGACCATCCGTTATGACGGTGTCTTTGCCTTTGCCTACTCGGATCGCCCCAACGCAAAGGCCGCAGGTTTTTCAGACAAGGTTCCGGAAAAGGAAAAGCGCAGCCGTCTTGCGACTCTGCTTGAACTTCAGAACGGCATCACCCGTGAAAAAAATGAGGCCTGTGTGGGCAGAGTGACGGATGTTCTTGTTGAGGGGAAAAACCCGAGAAGGATGGAAGGTCGGGGGGACACGGCGGGGGGGGATCGTTTTACGGGCCGCACTCAGGGAAATCGGGTGGTGCATGTTCTTCCTGCAAAAGGCAGGGAAATTTCCGTGGGGCTTTGCGTGGAGGTTCGCATTGACAGAGCCCTCGGCCATTCTCTTTTGGCAACGCAGGTGGCCTGAAAAAAGAGCCTGGGATGCATAGGAAGGAGGCATTCGTGTTTCGTGTGGAAATTGTGAGTCTCACCCTGGATCCGGCAAGCCGTGAGCCGGTGATGGTACTGAAAAAATGCGATGGGGACGAAGCCATCCCCCTTGTGATCGGTCATATGGAAGCAGCGGGCATTGCCGCAGCCCTGCGCAAGGATCCGCAGAAGCGGCCCATGGTCCACGATCTTTTTGCGGATTTTATCCGTGAAACGGGTTACCGCATGCTGCGTGCGGAGGTGGTGGATCTGAAAGCAGGGGTTTTTTACGCAAGAATTTATCTGGGCTCGGACATGGAAGACGCCTTTTACATGGATGCCCGCCCCAGTGACGCTGTGGCCATGGCTTTGCGATTTTCCGTTCCCATTTTCGTGGATGTCTCGGTCTGGGAAAAGTGGGAATTTGAAGATGTGATGCCGGATCCGGACGCCGAGGCTGTGGATACCAGTGAAGAAGGCCAGAAATGGTCGGCTATGCTGGAAAAGATGGATCCCGATCGTTTCGGTCATGCCTGACTGAGGGATGCAGCCATTGGCGAGTGGTCATCTAAGCTTCAGGCCGTCCGCTTCCGGTTTTTCACGCATCTGAGTGTTTGCTGTTGCGCTTTTCTGAGCTCCTGACCATAGGGTCCGGGGCTTTTTTTATTGGAATTTTTTACTGGAAAAAAAATTTTTTTTTAGGCATGATATCTGCCAATATATTTAAAAAAATAACTTCCACCCTGATTCAATCCTGTGTTCCTGGGTTTCAGTCTTCCCTCCCTTGATTTGATGCATCTGCATGGGGCTGAAGTGGGTGCAGGATTTACCCCAGCCAATGCGGGCGGTTTTCTTCCTGGTTCAGATCCCCGTGTCCTGAAAACCAGGCTTTCTTTGTTTTTTCAGTTCTGATCGGTTGGTTTTAAAGGATTGGATTCGGTGCCCGTACGTGGGCCCTGGGGCTGCGGTTCGATGCAGGGATAGGGCAAAGGGCCTGTCCTCATGAATCTGAAAAAGGACAGGCGGACTGTCCGCTCCGTATCCCATGGGCCAGGTGAAGGAATATGGCTTGTTGAAAAACCATGTTCAGTTCGCCGTTGCTGGTTTTCTGTGGATCGTTTTTTGCTTTTCTGCCCCAAGGCTTCCGGAAAGATTTCCGGATGAAGTGGAGGAGGGACATGCGCGGCTGTGGCAGGCTCCTGTCATGGGCCGTATTCATCAATAATGAACCCCAAGTCTCAAAACCAAGGAGATGCGTATGGCAATTCAGGATGAAATTCCCAAGTCACGCCTGACACTCAGGTACAGAACGGAAATTAACGGACAACCGGAAGATGTGCAGCTCCCTCTGAGGCTGCTGGTTGCCGGTGATTACTCCCTTGGGACTTCCAAGGATCGCAAGGTGGATCTTGATGAGCGTCAGCTTCGCAGTATGGATGGCAGGAACACGGATGCGATCATGAAGGACATGGGCATCAAACTGAGCTTTGCCGTGCCCAATCGCATTGATCCGGATCGGGAAGAAGACATGCAGGTGGAAATTCCCATTGAGGCCATGAAGGGTTTTTCTCCGGAGCAGGTGGCCCAGAGCATTCCTAAGGTCAAAGGGCTTTTGACCCTGAAAAGGCTTCTCGAAGAGGTCAATTCCAATATTGACAACCGCAAGGAGTTCAGAAGACTGATCAGTGCTCTTGTGAGCAATCCGGATGCCCTCTCAAAAATGCAGGAGGAGCTGAAGGCCTTTGACAGTTTCAAATTGCCCGGCACCCCGTCTGCGGCATCCAGTTAAAAGGGTCTTGCCCTGAGGTGAGAATCTTCACCCATGACCTTACCCTGCATTTTTCCATGCCTTCTTTACTCTACCTTCCCTTTTCCCAGAAAAATAAGGAATACGTGCGATGACGGATGAAACTCTGCAGGCAGTCAAGACTGAAGAGCAGACCGAAGCTTTGGATCTGAAACGGTTTCTTTCGAGCATGCGTCTCAGTACCGAGGTGAGTGAACCTGTACCCATGGTCCAGGATGGTCTTGCCACGGTTAAGGAAAACGTAAGCGATGAAGATCGTTTCATTTCAGGGCTTGCGGCGCTGCTGATGAATGTGGACCCGGCCACAGGCCGTTTTGATAAGGCCATTATCCTGGATCTGATCGGCCATATCGACAGCATGGTGAACAGCCAGCTCAATGAGGTCATTCACCACGAGACCTTCAAAAAGGTGGAATCCAGCTGGCGTTCCCTCAATGATCTGATCCTGAACACCAACTTCAAAGCCAATATCATGATCGACATCCTTGACGTATCGAAGGATGAGCTTTTTGAGGACTTTGAATCCAACGCCGTGGATATTACGGGGAGCTCCCTTTTTAAAAAGGTATATGTCTCCGAATATGACCAGTACGGGGGCAAGCCCTTTGGCAGTATTGTCGGGCTCTATGAGTTCAGCCACACGCCCCAGGATGAATTCTGGCTGAAAACCATGGGCAAAGTTGCCGCGGCCAGCCATGCGCCCTTCATCGGCTCCGTATCTCCCCGTTTCTTCGGATGCGAATCCATTGAGGAGCTGGCAGGTATTAAGGATCTTGAAGGGCTGATGAATCACCCCAAATACGGTTCATGGAACAAGCTCAGGGATTCGGAGGAGGCCGCGTACATCGGGCTTACCCTTCCGCGCTACATTGCCCGCCTTCCCTATGATCCCGTGACCAACCCCACAGGCGACCTTGTTTTTAGCGAAGAAGTCAAAGGAAACGACAACAAGGATTATCTCTGGGGAAGCAGTGCGGCCCTTTTTGCACAGAACATGACCCGATCCTTTGCCCAGTCCGGGTGGTGCCAGTATATCCGTGGCCCCAAGGGGGGCGGGATGGTGTCCGGCCTGCCCGTGCACACCTTCAATGTGCGTGGGGAGAATGAGATCAAGGTGCCTGTGGAGATGGTGATTCCCGATTACAGGGAACTGGAGTTCGCCAATGCAGGTTTCATGCCCCTTGTTTACAGAAAGGGCACGGCGGATGCCACCTTCTTCAGCGCTCAGTCTCTCAAGAAGGCCAAGAAGTTCAAAGACCCGAAGGATTCGGAAAACGCTCAGCTTGTGACAAACCTTTCCTACACCTTTTCCATCACGCGCATCGCCCATTATGTGAAGTGCATCATGCGGGATAACATCGGCAGCAGTGCGGATGCTCCTTACATTAAGCAAACCCTTGAAAGCTGGATTTTTAAGTATGTGACCACGGTTGTGAATCCCGATGACCTGACGCTCCGCTACTATCCCTTTAAGGCGGCTTCGGTGCAGGTAACCCCCAGGGAAGGCATGATCGGGTGGTATGACTGCAGTATCAGCATTCTACCCCATATCCAGTTTGAAGGAATGGATGTGGAGCTGAGACTGGATGCAAGGTTGTAAGGATTTCCGTTTCAGGCTGCGCACGGCGGCCTCAGGGCCGCTTACTCCCATACACAGACAACAGAACAAGGAGGCTGGCATGGCGGTATCATCGTTCAATTGCAGTGTGTATCAGGGTTTCAATTTCCAGAAGGACGGCCAGGATATTGTGGGGCATCTGGTGTCCCTCAAGATCGGTGAAGAAGAGTTGGCCGCGGATATGGATGTAACGAACCCCACTTCGGCGAATATGGCAGAGTATGTCAAGGTGGTGGGCGTGATTTCCCAGATTTACTGGAATGGCGGATACGCGGATCCCATCAACCTTGCCTTTCAGGTGAGTACGGCTGTGAAAAACAAGGTGGCCACCCTGCAGCACCAGAGCCTTTCCAATACGGAAGTGGAGATGAAATTCAACATCTATGACTATGACCCGGACGCCAAGATGTACTACCCCTGTTTCCATACCGATGATGCGGTTGTGAAGGGTCTCATCATGAAGTCCGGAGGAGATCTTCAGATTAATATCGATATGGATCAGTCCATGGAAGTGGTCAGCCCAAAGAACTATGCCATGAGCCTGGGGGTCATGCCCCAGCCGGAGAGCCAGGACATCCATCTGGCCGTCTCCAACTCCGATAAGTTTGTGAAAAAATGGGGGGTCGCAGTCGGGTGATTCTTGATGACGGATGAGTCAGTCCCTTATCCGGCCTCACTGGGCACGGCCTCTTCTTTTTGTGAGGGGGGCGACCCTTTGAGCGCCGGAAAAGTCCTTACCTTTGTACACAGAGGATCGTCCATGGCAGAGTTTTGCCGGGTACGATGCCGTTTTCTGAACACCTTGAAGGTTGAAACACGATGGATAAGCTCGCACGCATACGCTGGGAAATGGGGCAGACACTTCTCCCCGAGCACCTGATGGCCCAGGAGGATTCCCTGGCCGCGGAGTGCGACGCAAGGTTCCGTACCCTGGGGCTGCCCTTCCACGGCCTGGCCAGGCTTCAGATCAGCTCTTCTCTTCTGAGGGAAGGCGTGCTCACGGTGCAGCAACTGAGTGCTGTCATGCCATCGGGGCTTTTTCTGGGTATCCCGGGAAACGCCCGCATTGAATCCCTCAATATGAATACCTTCGGCAAGACGCGTCTTCCCCTTTACCTGCACCTTGTTTCGGGAATGGATGACAGGCCCGAGGGTGGGGGCGACGGAGAGGAGAATATTCCCCGCAGGGTACATCGCCTTGCGCTTTCTCCGGATCAGGCTCGCACAGGGGCCCAGGAGACCATGCGTTTCGGGATTTTTCAGAAGAGTCCCGAAGGAAACTGGTCCCTTGCGGCCGAGGGAATTCCGCCGCTTCTTCAACTGGGTTCCTCTCCTTTTTTCAGGCAGGAGACTGCGGATCTGATGCAGCTTCTTGAGGTTTTTGAACACAAGGTTTCCCAGGACATCGCGGCAAGCTACCTCAGTGGAGACAGCATGTTCAGCGCAAGGGAATGCCTCAAGAGCGCTCTGCGGACTCACCGTTTTCTGGTCAATCTTTCGGGCCAGATACGGCCTCACCCATATTTTCTCTATGAAGTCCTCAAAGATTTTCTGACGGATGTGGCCTTTTACAGAAACCTTGCGCCTGAGCATGTACTGGAACCCTACGACCATGAGGACCTTGCGACCTGTTTTCGGAAAATACTGATGCCGCTTCACGAGCATATCCGCTACTTTCAGCGAAGCTCTCCTTACCTTCCTCTGACGTGCAGGGACGGGCTCTGGCAGCTGGTTTTTCCGGAGGAAGTACGAAAGGCAAAGGAAGTCTATCTTCTGGTGCAGAAAGCCAGAGTGCAGGATCGGGTGGTTCTGGAGAACCTCAAAATGACTGCCAGAAGCCGACTTTCCCTCATCCACAGACTGGCCCTTCAGGGGATTCCCTTTACAAGGATGGAAAGGCCGCCATTCCAGCACATGTTTGGTCCTGAAGTGGATTTTTACCGTCTGCATTCAGGGGATGAGTGGGATCAGGCCCTGAAGGAGCTGTCCCTTGTCTTTTATGATGGGCCTGCATTGCAGGGAGTGCAGTTTTTCCTTTACTGGAGAGAAAACTGAAAAGGGCGCGCCATGGCACTGTTCAAAAAATTTTCCCTGGAACCGGAGAGACTTTCCGAGGACCAGGAGGAAATACGAAGTATTGTTGAACACCTGAATGCCATTCTCAACACAAAAAAGGGGTATGGCTCTCCCATGGGGAATCTTGGGATGGAAGATCTCAGCCATTACCGATCCAGAAATGCCATAGGTCGCGTCATTATCGAGCAGATCCAGTACAACATCGAGAATTTTGAGCCACGCCTTGAGATTATCAGTATAGAGCATCTGGAGAAGGAAACGCCCATGCATCTCTATTTCCGCCTGCGTTGCAGGCTCCTTGGAAAATCCCAGGAAATGGAGGTGGTTTTTGATTCCGCAAGCAGTTTTTTCAGACTGAATCAGGCAGGACGCCAGTAGGTGTCCAGCAGTGATGTATAAGCGGATACTGTTTTTTTATGCCATGTGAGGTGCCATGTTCACTGACGCATTGATGGTGGTTCTGAAACTGGATCTTGCAGGCGAGGCGGTGAGCATTCCTGCGGGAAATGTGAAGTCCTGGAGCCTGGATCTCTACCCCTGGGGTTTCAGCGGCCGTGCTGTCTTCATGGTTTCCCTGGAAAAGGAGAAAGACAAAGTCTTTGATGCCTTTATTGATAAAAAAAAGATCGGCGTGACGTTTTCGGTAAAGCCCCATTTCATCCCCAAGGGAAGCACTGTGGATGCCTTGCAGGTGAAAGGACTTGTGACAAAAAAATCCCTTCTCCGGGAGCAGACCCTGGAACGGGGCCCCCTTGAGGGCAATCCTCTTCTTTACAGGGTCTATTCCATTGACTTTGCCGATCCTGCCCAGGTGCTCTGGCCCTGGCACAGGCCCTGCGATCTCATGGTGAAAAAGAGTGTCAAGGATCTTCTGGAAGCTCACAAAAGTGCGGATGTGAAGCTTACCTATGAGTGGGATCTTCTGGAAACGGTCTCCCCCATGCTTTCCCTGAGTCTTGGTGCAGGGGATGGCAGGGCAAGCTTTTATGATTTCGTATGCTGGTATGTATCCTGTAACAACGGGGTTTTTACCTGCAAGGCAGAAGAGGGATCCTACACCCTTTCTTCGGCAAAAAAAGCCGAAGGAGAGCCCCTTTCCCTGGATGCGGGGGATATTGCCTCGGTGCGTGTGGATTTTCCTGAAACCCAGCGAAGCAAGGTCTCTTTGCTGAATGCCTGCTCTGAAAACCCCCGCACCCAGGATGTCTGCGACAATCCCCATGGGGTCGCAGGCCTTCGCAGGGACATCCTTGAGCGTTATCCCCTGGCTTCGGATTTTACGGCAAGGCAGGAGCTTGAAAAGAGCAGGTTTGTTCTGAAAGAACATGTTCTTTCCATTGAGTTTTCACGTTATCCCATGATGCTCCTTGATGCAGGGACCCTGGTGCGTCTCAAAGGGGCGCTTTGGGAGACCAGGCTTTTCACGGAAGGAAAAACCTACAGGGTCTGTGGCATGCACTTGGATGCCACGGCTCAGGATCCGAATCCCGTTGCCGATCACAGCATGTCTTTTAACCGCTATGAGATGCGCATGGAATGCCGTCTGGAGGGCAAGGAAGACCTTGGGATTTGTCTTCCGGATTTCATTCCTCCTGTGTATCCCTTCCATGTTGAGGGAAAAATTGTGAGTGAAAACGGGGAAGAGGATGAGGAGACCTACCAGATTCATGAGGATGAAAACACCTCGGAGCAGCAGTACAGGGTTCGCATTCCCCTGTGGGAGGATCAGGAGGTAAAAGCGCCTTTCATGCCCTTTGTGCATACCGGACATTTTTATTTTCCGGTGTACAAAAACGCGAGGGTTCTGGTGGCCCTGGATTTTCAGCGTGCGGTCATTGTCTCCTGCCTGGACTGGCGGGCGGAGGCAAAGATTCCTGAGGATACCCAGGGCAACCGGATTCTCATGGGGCTGAAAACGGACAGCCGTACCGCAATCAGTCATACCTATGAAAACAAGCTCCCCGTTTTCACCATGGAGCGGCTTGCCGACAAGGATACAGAATCCATTGTGTTTTCCGATGGCAATCTCTTGATTCAGACCTTTGAGAAAAAGGAGTAGCCGCTGGCGAGGGGCGTTTTTTCTGTGGTTCCGGATTTTTAAAAAGGGCTCATCCGCACCGAAAGGCAGAGTATGGGAACGCTGGTCTGTCGCATTGAGCTTGACAAGAAAAAGGGCATCACCGTCACCGTGGAAAATGAGGATGACGGCATCACCCAGACCCTGGTGATGAACGGGACTTCCATCATCACCACCTGCAAGGGAGAGGAGGAGACCAGCACCATCACCCAGAAGCAGGACAGCATTGCCATTAAATGCAAGACCTTCACCCTGGATGCGGAAGAGATTACCTGTCACTCCACAAAGGATACCTTCCATAAAAGTGACAAGAAGTTTCAGGTGAAAAGCACCGAGGACATGTCTTTCACAACGGATGCCGCCCTGCAGGCCAAGGCCTCGAAAAAAGCCTCTGTCAGTGCAGAGAGTGTGGAGATCAAGGCGGACAACAAGACCTCGGTTTCTGCCAACACCACATCCGTCAAGGGGACGCAGAAGGTGGAGGTGGAAGGGATGCAGGTGAGCATTGCGGGCACCACCAAGGCGGAGATGGAGGGACTTGCCGTGAAGGTCGCTGCGGATGGTGCCCTGAATCTTGAGGGCCAGATGACAACCCTGAAGGGTTCTGTGACCAATGTCCAGGGCAGCCTGGTTAAACTGGGCTGAATTCGGAACGGAGACTCCATGCGCATTGATGAAAGGATGCACAGGGCATTTCAGGAAGAAATGGCAGCCCTTGAGAATTTTCGTATCTCCTATGCCGCCCTGTATCCTTCCACTCCCCTTGAACGCAATGATCCGGATGTGAAAAGACTCATGGAAGCCATGGCTTTTTTCGGAGCAAGATCCCGTCTTGCTGCGGAAAGCCATGTTCTGGCCATGAGACAGCGGCTTTTCCATCAGTTTTTTGATTATCTTCTCTCCCCTGCGCCTGCCATGGCCCTCCTTCAGGCAAAGCCCACCGGCCAGTTTGCCGAAGCCCTGACCATGCCCGCAGGATCGGAGTTTCTTGTATCCGTTCCCGACGGCAGGCAGGCCTTTTTCCGCCTTCTTTGCGATCTCAGGCTTCTGCCCCTTTCCGTCAAGGGTGTGAGTACCCTTCCCGGCCCCGGACTCGGATACCGTGTTCTCCTGCGTATGGCTTCCCCCTTTGTGCAGCGGGGGGATATGGGGCTGCTTCCCGTCCATATCAGCCACATGAATGACTTCCGGGATTCCATGGGGCTTCTTCATACCCTGAAAAGGCATCTGCAGAAGGCTTCCGTGGTGTATGGGGATACGGTGGATGAAGGCAGTCAGGGGCTTGTCTGTTCCGTTCATTTTGGCATGAAGTCTTTTTCCGGGACCGAAGAGAATGGAGAGCCTGTCACCCATCCCATGGAAAGGGAGCGTTTCTGCGTTCATCTTCCCCAGCAGGATCTGTTCATGAATGTGCAGATTCCTCCATCGCCTGAGGGCTGGAAGTCTTTTACCCTCTGTCTCGACATGGATGAGGGCTGGCCACGGAATCTTGTGCTGCATGCGGATATGTTTCAGCTCTTTGTGGCCCCTGTCATGAATCTGAAAAAAGCCTTCGCCCATCCTGTTCATTGTGAAGGGCTGCGGGAACGCTACGCCCTTTTCCATCCTCAGCCGGAGTATGGGTTTGCCTTACACTCGGTCAAGGGGGTGTATGAGATTCAGAAGGAAGGGCTTCGGCCGCTGATGCCGGGTGTCCTTTCCGGTGGCAGCGGTTCCTATGAAATGGATTACGTTCCTGCGGATGCGAAAGGAACAAAGGCGCTTATTCTGAATTTTCCGGAAGCCTTTGATGGCGGCAGACAAATTGCCGTTGAAGGGCTCTGGCATCAGCCATGGATTTCCCGTTTCATGGGGCAGAAGCTGGCCATTATTCCCTTCACCCGCCAGCTTTCCGGAGTTCAGTGGGACTGGGTGGGGCCGGGCAAGGGCTTTTGCGAAAATCCCTTCCTGCAGCAGATGGACGGAGCCTTGCAGCTTGTCACCCTGATGAACAAGACCATGCTGAATGTGGAAGATATCCGGGTACTGCTTGCAGCGACAGGCATGGCCGGAACACCGGAATATGCGGAAGCCATGGTACGCCTTGCCGATGTGCGCTGTGAACATACCCCGTGCAGAACGCCCTCGGGCAGCACCCTTATGAAACAGGTGTATGTTTTGTGTTTTCACGATGCGGTGGGGGGGCTGATTCCCCTTCTTGAAAGTTTTCGGCTTCATGTGGAGCGCATCCTGAATGCCTGGGTGGCGGACACGGTCGTGGAGGTGGAAATGGAGACGGAAGGGGCTTGGGATCAGAAGGGAAGGGCTGTATGAAAGACAGTCACTGGGGCAAAATCCATCGGGTATTCCGAACACGGGACAGGCTTTTTTCTTCCTTCCGAAGCCCTGTGGCCGATGCTTCCGAGGAGGGGGGATTTCCGGGGAGTATCCGGGAGCCCGGTCTTGAAGATCTCGTGCTGGCCAGGGCAGGTATCCGTGAAGCACTGGAAGGCCTCCGGGAGGCTCTTTCAGGAGAAATCGGGGAGAGGGATCTCTATTATATCCTTTTTCCCATTGTGGCCCATCTGGATGAAGGGGTGCAGACCCGGTATATGGGGCCGGATCTTTCCGGTGGCTGGGCGCCTCTGCAACGGGAGCTTTTTGATACGGATGCTGCAGGGGTACTTTTCTATGAAACCCTGGAAGATCTTCTTTTAAAGCCCCAGACCCTGCCCCTTGTTTTTGAGGTGTACTACTTCTGCCTCCACGACGGCTTTTGTGGCCGCATGGTGAGTAATCCTGCAAAAAGGCAGGAATACATGGAAAGGCTGCGCATCCGGATTCCCACGGCTGATCTCACCGAAATTTTCAGCCATGGGGGAAAAACCGTGGGGCCAGCGTCCTCTGAGGATGAAATTTCGCCCCTCTGGCTGTACGGGGGAGCGTTGACCTCCCTGCTGCTTTTTTATTTTTTCCTCAAATTTCTGGGAGCCCACTGGAACCCCGTATTGTAAAGGAGTGGCCAGGATGCAAGGAGCAGACCCGCCTTATAAGGGATTTTCAAATGACATGAAAGATGATGCGGCCCTTTTTTCCCTGGAAAAGCTGAGGCGCTGCTGGTCTTCATCCCCAGAAAAGGGCAGGCACGCCGGGGCGGGGAAAGACAGCGCGATGCCATCGGGAAAGACAATGGCTGGGCTGTTTGCAGATCTTGAAAGGGAGATCCTCCGTCACTTGGCGGACTTTGGAACCGGATCCGCCGTTCTGCAGGCGGAGCTTGCGGCCCTGAAGGCCGAGGCTGGTCTTGATAAAAAGGACGAGGCCCTGTCTGAGGAGAAGAGCATTTCCGACACAGAACTTCTCATGGGGCTTGCACAGTTTGAGGATCTTCTGGAAGCCTTTATTCTTCAGGCAGGCACCGGCAAAGCCAGGATATGAGCGTTTTTTTCCGGGTTTTTCTGATGCCCTGCCTTTCAGGATGACCCGGAGGCCCGCTTGGGTCTGACCTGCGCTTTCTTCTGGAAAAAAGAGAAAAAAATGGCTGATTTTGAGGTGAAATTACGCAAGCGAATCCGGGATTGTGATCCCATTTCCCTGATGCGTCTTCTTTTCCACCAGGGATACGGGAGAGAGCAGATTTTTTTTTGCAGCCACCCGGATATCTGCTCCAGAGAAGCCCTTTTTGAGGAAATCCGTTTTCTGAAAAGACCCTACGCCCATGTTCTCATTTCGGTGAATATGGGGCTTTTATCCGCACAAAGTCCGCTTCCCAGCTATTTTTTTAAAAGAATGGAGTCCGATGTCATTGATACGGCGGCCTTTGTGCAGTTCATTCAGTTTTTTGACCATTTTCTGCTGCTGAACTTTTTCAGAAGCGTTTATCCCGAAACGGATACAAGAATTTACAGGGATTACGAAAAGGAGCAGCGCATAACCCTTCAGATGCTGGCCCTGCGTTCTCCCGTGACCCTGCACTGGATTATGGCAGCGGTTTTTCCCGAACTGCTTGTCCGGGTAGAGAAGGCTTCCCTGAAGCACAACGCCAATCTGAAAATCCGCCCTTTTGTTCTGGGAGAAACGCGTTTTGGCCGCAACGCTGTCCTGGGCGGCAGGATGAGGCAGGCTGCCAGAGGGTTGAAGGTGGAGCTGTGCACGGATTCGGAATCCGCATCCTGCGGAAGCCCCTGGATGCAGGTGATAGAGAAGCGTCTGCGGGAGACGGTTTTTCCTGTGCTGGGAGCCGTGGGCGTGGAGCTTGAGATTGTTCTGGTTCTCTCAGGTCAGAGAAACCGGGTTGTCCTCAGATCCGGTGCTTCCTTAGGCTATGACGTGCTGAAGGGGGGCGAGGCAGGGTACCGTTACCTTCCTGTGTTTTCCGGCACCATTCTCCACTGATCAGGATTGTCAGAAGCTGATTTTCTTTATGTTCTTTCACCAAGCAAAAGGCGGATTCCATGGATATTGCGTATCTGAAAAAGACGGTGGAGCCTTCGGAGAATCCCGGCCTGGATATTACGGATCCAAGGCTTGTGGATATCGCGACCCTTGCGCAGAACGGGGATTATATGGCTGCGGCTTTGGCTGTGGAAGGGACGTTTGAGGAAGGAATCTATGATGTGAGGCTTTTGGGTTTTTTTCTGTACGGACTCAGTGGTGTCCGGTTAGGTTTTTGCTTGTATTAAATTATCCGGCTCTTTTAAAATTTTATTTGATCGGTTGTCTATATCATTATTGCTATTAAAAAGTTCATTTAAAATGATATTTTTTAACTCACGTACTCTTTTTATTGAAACTTCTTCTCCAAATTGTTCCCGGCAATAAATGGCCATCAATAAATAAGTAATCAGCCCTCCAAGTATCTGAACCATAAGACCATGCTTTTCTCTGGCGATTAGATGATATACTTTTAAATGCTTCTTCCACCATTTGAAAAATGACTCTATTGTCCACCTGAGCTTATACACGGTTGCTACCTGTTCTCCTGTCAGATCGGTTCTGTTTGTGGCTACAAAATATTTAATTCCGGCTACTTTGTAACCAACAACCCTGACTGGTTCGACAGTCTGGCTTTGACCAGGATTTCCAAGAAGAACCATTGCATCATAAAAAACATGGCTACCAGAAATTACTTTGTTTTCTTCAAGAGCAGTCATTTTGGTGTTTTTTTTGATGCGACATACAAAGAGCTTTCCTTCTTTTTGAAGCTCATCAAACAAATGGTGGCATTGATAACCTCTGTCCATTACACCAGTTTGGCCATTTGATAAAATCATGCTCACAAAAGGGCGTTCTGGGCCATTGCCGTCAGTTAGAAATATTTTATTCGGGATGCCACGGTTGATATCAAAGCCACAGTGAGTTTTTGCTTTTTTAGAGTTTTTTCTGTAATCAGCCCAATACATTGAAAGAACGGCATCAATAAGGCTTCCATCTATAGATACAAGCTCTCCAAGATCTTCGAATTTTTTTGGAATTATGAATGAAGCTTGTTTGTAAAGTTCTTGAAAAACAAACAGCAGCTGCTCAAGCCCTCTGCTGTTAATAATCTCTGAAAAACTACTTGTGCTAATTCCACCTTCAGGAGCTATATTTTCTTTTGCAAAATTATTCTCTTTTAAATCCTGAATAAGATGACGAGCAGAATCGTGCTCCTGAAGATGAAAATATATGAGTGTTTTTAACTGATTTTCGAAATTCATTTTTAAAGGTCTATGTCCTCTTGACAAAAGATCTGGTACTATTGGCAATATTTTAATAAGCGGTAAGATAAACTTGTTGAAGGTTAGAGAATTAATTTTCTTTTTTTGATCTGTGAGCGCTTCCATATACAACTCCTTGAAATTACAATTAATAATAATTTCAAGGGACAAAGTATTTTCACTGAGTTGTCAAGGTATAAATCATATTTTTTTGATAGCAATCAAAACTTTTTTCATGCAAAAACCTAACCGGACATTACTG
>NZ_JAVETM010000050.1:0-19172 GCF_034006065.1 Desulfobotulus sp.
AGGGAATGTTGCGCCTCTCTGGTCCATGGCAGAAGAAAAACAGGCCGTGGCGGGCGGGATTATGGCCATCCGGGAGCGGATTTTCCGGGCCATGGAGCAGGCAGGGCGTTCCCTGGACATGCCCACCGGAACTTTCAGGACGGACCTGCTGATCCAGCGCCTTTCCCATGCAGAGGCAGCGGACCTTGAGCCCTATGTGCTGCGGACAGCGGCTCTGAAACAGCAGGTCCGGGCTGCGGCGGACGCCAATCTGGGTTATCTCAGGCTTTGCCTGGATGTGGTGGACGAGATGATGGCTGTTTTCATGCGACCCGCCCAGGCCGCAGGATATGATCGGAACCGCCGTATGCCCGGAGCGGGGAATGCTTATGTGAACCGGAGGGTTTAGCCATGGCCGGAATCAACCATACCCTGAATATTGCAAGGCAGGGGCTTTCTGCCCAGCAGCTGGGGCTGAATGTCACAGGCCATAACATCGCCAATGTGAACAACCCGGATTTTTCCCGTCAGTCCGTTCCCCAGGCGGCCAATGCGCCCATTTCCCAGTCCGGTTTTCTCATCGGAAGTGGTGTGTCCAGTCAGCAGATCCGTCAGACCGCGGATCAGCTCCTTGAAGACCGCATCGCAACCCAACAGTCTGCCTATTCAGCTTCCGAGGCCTTCATGGCCTATATGAAAACCCTGGGCAATATGTTCAACGAAAGCTCGGAAACCAGCATGAGCCGCCTTCTGCCGGAGTTCTGGGATTCCTGGAATACCCTGGCCAACAACCCCGGCGGGGCTGCGGAGCGGATGAATGTCTATGAAAACGGCATGAAGCTCACCGAACGCTTCAATCTCATGGACCAGGATCTTTGGAACCTGGAGCAGGATCTGAACAAGGATATCCAGGCGGGGATCGGAGAGGTGAATCGCATCACCTCTGAGATTGCACGCCTGAATCAGGCCATCATGGGCCAGGAGACGAGCCGAACATCCAATGACAACCGGGATCTCAGAAACTCTCTGCTCAAAGAGCTGTCCCAGTGGGTGGATATCAAGAACTTTGAAGGGTCCAATGGAGCCATCACCGTAACCACAGCGGGGGGGTTTTCCCTGGTATCTGGCACGTCTTCCTATGCCTTGAAGTTTGAGGGCAACCAGGTCAAGTGGCAGTCGTCCTCTGGTGGATATGTGGATATTACAGCACGCATTGAAGGCGGAGCCCTGGGCGGATGGCTGGAAATGCGGGATGTGGAGTTGCCCCGTTACCGTCAGGAGATGGACGCCCTTGCCCGGGAAACCATATGGAACGTGAATCGCCTGCACAGCCAGGGCGCAGGAACCCAGTACATCACAGGTAGTCTGAATGGAAGTTATGCGCCCCAGAAAAGCAATTGGCTGGCCACACTTCCCTATGGGGATCGTGTGGATTACACCAAGGATTTCGGACTCTGGGTGGAAAACAAGGGCAGCAGCCCGTCCACCTATGCGCAGAGCGTGGTGGATATGGGATTGTCTTCGGCCCAGCCCCAGGGGTGGACAGGGTCTGCTCCGGACCTGGAAAGCGTGCGCTATGATTTTACGGTGGTGCGCAGCGGAACCACCGGAGAGTCTCTGTGGCTTGCCGACGGTGAAAATCTTGCATCCGTGCAGACGGCAGAAAGCATGGACGCGGCCCTCACCCAGGCCATACGGCGTCAGACCCTGACCATCACCGATGGCAATGGTCAGGTGCAGACCCTTGAGGTGGGGCAGACCCAAGGCATGGTCGCGCCTTCTGCCGCGGCCATTGCTGCGGCTTTGAATGGTGTGGATGGCCTGCAGGCCTACAGCCTGCCCAACCAGATGACCCTTGACATTGCAGGCCTTCTTCCCGGCGTGGCGGGTATGGAGGCCTTTGATGAGGTGCGCTTTACCCTGGCTTCGGGGAGCATTCGGGAAGAGGTGGTTTTCCGTGTGGGAAGCGATGACGCCACTACCCGGGCCAACTTTGAAAATGCCCTGCGGGCTGTGGTGGATGGGGCATCGGATCTTACGCTGGACCACGACGCCATGGCAGATCCCAATGTTTTTGTACTGAAAAGTCATGCGGGTGAGAATCTCGGGATCGGAGATTTTCAGGTTGTGGACAATGCCCGCATCACCCTGGATAATTTTGTGGAAGATGGGGGCGGGCCGGGATCTGCCACCTTTACCCTGGGCGGCGTGGAAATCACCTTTCAGCTTGTGGCGGACCAGAGCCTTTCCGCCGGGAATCTTGTGGCCGCCCTGAACCGGGAAAGCAGTGCTTTGAAGGCGCAGGGGATTTCCTGGGCTCTCAATGGTGCAGGCACGGGTGTGGAAATCTGGGGATCCGGAGGCAAGGCACTGGATCTTACGGATCTGGCGACCCACGGAGGCAGCGAGGATGGGGGCTTCACCCTCACCGGCGCTTCCGGAACCCTGGTGAACGGCGTGGATTCCGGAAGTATCGTGCTGACAGCACCTTCGGGAGGAGGGGCTTCGGGCGCGGGCGTGGCGCCGGATGTCCTTGGTGCAGGCGCGCTGGCTGCGGATGGAGCCCTCCTTGTGAGCGGCGGGGTGGATTCGGCGGTCAAGACGTCTTCTCTCACCATTTTTGCAGCACCGGGCATGACGCTTGCCACGGATGCCCAGCCAGGATTCGGGAGTCTTTTCAGTGGGGCGGCCAATCTGCCGGTTCCTTCGGGAAATGCCGTACTCACCCTGGGAGGAGACGGAGGGTTTGGCGGTTTCAATGCAGGAGATACGGTTTCCTTTGTGGTGGATGGCATGCAGGTGAGTTATGCGGTGGATGCGGCCCATACCCAGGATAAGGATTTTGCAGACGAACTTGTGAACGCTCTGAAGGCTGCGGGTCTGGATCCCGCCCTGTACCGGATCACGCAGACGGGTGCTGCGGTGTCCATTCTGAGGACGGATGGGGAAGCCATCCGACTTGCGGATTTTGATGACACCACAGGGGATGCCTCCCTGCGGGTGGTGACGGGCAGCGGATTCGGACTGGAAGGACCCGCCACCGTGCTTCTGGAGAGCGGGGGGCTGAGGTCTGCGGAATCTGCGGTGTTTGGCACGGGAGCTGCCGTTGAATGGCGAAAGTATGATGCGGACGGGCAATACACGGGGGTATCCGGTCGCATTGATGTGCGGGATTCCGGTCCCTATGGGGTGGAAGGGGATCTTGCCTTTCAGTTTTCTCCGGGAACCCTGGTGGCGGGCAATACTTTTTCCGTGAATACGGATGAAAACGGGAGGGTTTCCCATCTGGACATGACGGTGAAAGGCCGGGCTGGCAGTGTGAATGACAGCTATGTTTTTACCGTGAAACCTCCGGGCGGGGCCCTGGGTGAGGAAACTGTCACCCTGATGTGGGAGAGTCGGTACGGCCATGGGGAGGTGACTGTGGAGGTGGACAGTCGCACCAAGCCACCCATCTACGTGGAAGTGGATGGCATGCGTCTTGGCTTTGAGTCCGGTATGCTTTTTAAAAACGATATTTTTATCATTGAAACGGATGCCGCAGGCAATGGAAGCCTGATGCGGGCCTCGGACTGGCACTGGACCACAGACAGCTTTGCGGCCCAGTTTAACCGCCAGAGCGAAGGGGTGACGGCAAAGGTTCTGGCTGATGGCAGTCTTTCCTTTACAACCCAGTCTCCTACGTTTGAAATTTCCGATGTGGGCTGCTCGGGTGTGAATGGATTCTGTGATGTGAATACCCAGGTTCGTGTGCTCGACGCCACGGCCCTCAGTGAGGAAGCCCTGGATTTCCGTTTGGCCAGGGATGGGTCTGGAAACTGGTCCATTCAGAACGACTATACCTATGGCGTGGCCCAACTGGTGCCGCCCGGAGGGCACGATTCGGGGTTTGGCATTGACCTTACGGGCAACGGGCTTGCGGATATTCATCTTTCCTTTGATCAGCCGGTCACAGGTTCGGGTCATGTGGAATTTGATATCCTGAAAAGAAATCCGGAACATTACGGTTTTGCCTTTTCTGGTGATGCGGCCCATGACAGCGGGCTTGCCGCAGCCCTTGGCCTGAATACCTTTTTTACGGGCACAGACGCCAAAACCATGGAAGTGAACGGAAGATTGGCAGAGCTGAAGAACATCAACGCAGGCAGCCTGGACCCCGCAACCGGAGAACTCCGCAAGGGTGACAACAGCATGGCCAGGGCATTGTCCGATCTTCAGGATGTTACCATCCGTTTTGAGGAATGGCGTTTTTCCCGCAATGGCAAGGCGGTTTCCGCCCAGGCCGACGCTTCTCTGGAAGGTTACTATCAGATGATGGTGAGCTCCCTGGGAGTGAGGTATCAGACGGAACAGCGATCTTTAAGTTTCTATGCCGTGATGATGTCCAATCTTGGTCAGCAGCGGGATTCCCTTTCCGCCGTCTCTCTGGATGAGGAAATGGTGAATCTTATCAAGTATCAGCAGGCGTTTACTGCGGCGGCCAAACTGATCACGGTTTCCGATGAAATGCTCAGCACCCTGGTCAATATGAGGTGATCCATGCGCGTACCCAATAAAATACTCTTTGATACCTCCCAATACCGCCTGGGCAATCTGAGTTCCGACATGCTCAAGGCCAATGAAACCGTGATCACGGGAAAAAGGATCCAGGGCGTTGGGGATGATCCCGTGGGCCTGAGCCAGGTCATGCACCTGAAGTCTTCGGTGAGCAGCATGGCCCAGCTGGATAAGAACATCGGGGTGGGTAAAACCTGGCTGAATGCCACGGATGCGGCCATGGACAGTTTGAAGGATCTGATCACAGAGGTGAATCTTGAGGTAAGCAAACTCATCACTGCTTCCGCAGGTCCCCAGGAGCGCAGCGATGCGGTTTCAAGGATTGATACCATCCTCCGTCAGGTGGTGGATCTCGGGAACACCCGGGTGAATGGCAATTATATCTTTGGCGGTTCCCGCATGGACGCGCCGCCCTTTGTCTACCATGATACGACCAGTCCCCCCTATGTGAGCTACGAAGGCGATCACGAAGCTTTCCGGATCCGCACCGGAGAAAACAAAGCCGTGGAAGTGGGGCGGGATGGATCCAGGGTTTTTTATACGGATTACGTGGATGTGAACAGCACCAACAATACCCTGGTTTTTCAGGAAGATAAGGGGCTGGGGCCCGCTTTCCGTAAAACCATGACCCTGGAGCTGCCCACAGGCTCCTACACGGGAAAGGATCTTGCCCAGGAGGTGGAAAACCGCATGAACGCCCTGTCCGCAAAGGAAGGGTATGGCCTGAGCTATGCCGTGACCTATGATGCAGAAAATCAGTCCTTTTCCATCCGGGAGACGGGAGGGGGAGACGGAAGCTTCACACGGTCGGAAATCCTGTGGCAGACCGGCGGGGAACCGCGCATCGAAAATGCGGGGGTTACGGGAAGCATTCCTCCGGAAAGTCTTGGGATTACGCTTAAAAATCCATCGGCGATCCTGAAGGCCACGGAAACGGATAAGCCCATGCGCCTGGTCTGGGATGGGAGCGGAAGTTTCATTGTAAAGGACAACCCCGGGTATGTGCTGCCCGCAAAAATCACGCCTGAAAACGGAATGATCCGGCTGGACCTCACGGACAATGGGAGCCCGGATCTGGAGATTTCCGTGGATATGGACGCCATCCGTTCCGGAGACAGCATTTATTTTTCCATGGCCACTTTCAAGGGCAATACCTCCATTGGCCGGGATATGGGTTTTTATGGGGCCAATACTTCTTTGAATCCACCGATCAGCAGTTTCAGGCCGGATTCCATTACGGAAATGGAGATTGATGCCAGCAATCTTCACATTGATTTTGCGGAAACCGACGACCTGGGCAATCGGATTCAGACAACAGCGGTTCTGACACCCGGCGTGTACGGAGATATGAAGGCTCTGACTGCGGAGATCCAGAGGGCCATGGAAGCGGCTTCTCCCAATGGGGTTTCCTATGCGGTGAGCTATGATGCGGAAAAAAGCCGTTTTTTCATCCGTGAGGACGGGGGGGATCTCACCCGGCTTGAGCTTCTGTGGCGCACAGGCCCGAGCGCAGGTCTTTCCAGCAGTGCTGAAACCCTTGGCTTTGATGTACAAAATGATGTTCTGACCTATCCCCAGAGCAGCACTTCGCCTGTGCTTTTCAAGGTGACATCGGAAAACAACCGTATCAATTTTGAAGAAACCGTGGGAGGCGTGGCTTCCGGACCTCTGAGCGCGGTGATTCCTGCGGGTTCTTACCGGAGCATTGCGGATTTTGAAGCTGCGGTTTCTGATGCCCTGACCCTGGCTTCGGCCAATGGTGTGGCTTACACGACAAGCTATGATCCGGCAACCCGCCGATTTTCCATCACAGAGGATGGTTCTGCAGACAGTGTGACCTTTCTCTGGGCAACGGGCGAGGACGCAGCGCGGAGCATCCGGTCTGTGCTGGGCTATGAGGGCGGTGCCGATGTGAGCATTGCGGGAGGGGTCCCCTATGAGGCGGAGACTGAAGCCCGCCTTTTTACCCTGGATAGTCAGAACAAACGTCTGGATTTTCAGGAGGTGGATGAACAGGGTAAGGCCGGAGAGGTGATTTCCATTGTGCTGCCGGATAAGGAATATTCCGATCCCTTTGCCCTTGCAGCGGATATCCAGGCTTACATGCGGGAGGCCTCGCCTTCGGGCATCGCCTATGTGGTGGGATATGATGCGGCGAACAACCGATTTTCCATCCGGGGCGGTGGCGAAGGGATGGGAGAAACCCGTCTTTTATGGAAAAGCGGTCCCAATGCGGAGCGTAGTCTGGCGCAAACCCTGGGTTTTGATCCGAATCAGGATGAGAGTACGGTGTTTCCCGGCAGCGATCGGAGCGTGGTGCGGGTGGTGGTGACCGGGGATAACAACAAGCTGGATTTCAGGGAAGTGCTGAAGGAAGGCGATAAGGACGCTTTTTGTGAGCTGAGCGCCACCCTGCCCGAAGGGGTTTATACGAGCATGGAAGACCTGGCTGCGGCCGTGGAAAGAGCCATGGAAACGGAATCCCGGAATAAAGGATTTGGTATAAAATATTCTGTGGGCTATGATGCACTCACGGGTAAATTTTCCATCCGGGAAGAGGCGGACCGTCTTCAGTCTCTGGATCTTCTTTTTGCAAGCGGGGAAAACCGTGCACCGGAGAAGGGCGGAAGCGGCCAGAGTATGGCCGGGCTTCTGGGGTTTGATGCAAGGGATCTTTCCTTTGCGCCCATGACCAGTAACCGGGAAGCGGAGTGGAGTCTGTTCAGAACCCTCAACGATCTTATGGCGGATCTTACGGCCAATGATGTGGAAGGCCTGGAACAGGGGCTGCAGCGGCTGGAGACTTCCTTTAAGCATTTAAATTCCTTGCATGCGGATACGGGTATCCGTTACAATCGTCTTGAAATTCAGGAACAAATCCATGTGGATATGAAGTTCTCCCTGACGGAGCGCAGATCTCAGATTGAGGATGCGGACATGATCGAAGCCATCATGAACCTGCAGTCCCGAGAGCTTGCCTATCAGGCGGCCATGAGTTCCACAGCAAAGATCATGAAGATGAGCCTGATGGATTACCTGTAAGGGCTGGAGGCATCCCATGCTGATACTGACGCGAAAAGCCGGAGAGCAGATCCGCATCGGAGAGGACATTGTCATTCAGGTGCTGGAGATGGGCCGGGGAGTGGTGAAGCTGGGGATTAAGGCCCCGAGGAGCATCGCCATTCACAGGGAAGAGGTTTTTGAGCGGGTGAAAGAAGCCAACCTTGCGGCCATGGAGGATGTGCGGAGCCAGCGTATGGACGCTGCTCTGCGCCTGTGGAAGGAACGCAGGGAAGATGCCAGGGGCGGGGATGAAACAAACCATCAATTTTAAACGGGAGATAGGCCCTATGCAGATTCAGACAGCGAAATTTGGCGTGGTCACCGTGGAAGAAGAAAAAATTCTTCATATGCCCTATGGTCTGGCGGGATTTCCGGGGGAGGATCGCTTTGTGATTCTGGACAAGGAAGACAGCAGACCCTTCTGCTGGCTCCAGTGCGTGGATGAACCGGAGATTGCCCTGATGCTCATGGATCCCTATCTCTTTAAGCCCGACTATGCTGTGGATGTGGAACCGGTGCAGGAGGAAATGGGGTGGACGGAGGAGTCGAGGGAAGATCTTCTGTTGTACGTTGTGGTGCGTATGTATTCGGAAGAAGCGGAAAATCCGAAGAAAGAAGCCGCCTTGAGGCTGGTGGCCAATCTGGTGAGTCCCTTGCTTGTGAACGCGAAAAAAAAGCAGGCCGTGCAGGTTGTCATGTATGACACCCACTATTCCTTTGAACATCCTGTGGTATGAGAAAAATCAGCATGGGGGTCTGATCGGTTTTGCCGGAATCAGACCCTTTCATTCAGAAGAATGCCCGCAAGTTCGGCCATTTTTTCCCGTATGGTGACAAGCTCTTCCGGCGGAATCTGTTTGATCACTTCCTTGGTGTCCCGGTTGATGATGTTCACCATCAGCTCTTTGGTTTTTTCATGGATGGAAAAACCAAGGCTGGTCTTCAATTCATCCATGTATTGATTCAGCTCACGGGTTGCCTTTTCCACCTCTTCCATAGGGGTGGCTTTTTCTTTTTTCTTTTCTGGTTTCAGCGTCGTGTTTTCATGGTTGGCGCGGGTTTTATTTTCCTGTACTGCCTCAGGTTCGGAAACACTGCGTACTTTATTCAGATCCCCTGCCTGTTTTACGCCCTGGGTGGATGTAATTTCCATGGGATCCTCCCCTTTCTCATTCCCCTGTTGTGCAAGGGGCTTGGGATGTCGATTGTGGTGGAAGACTAACCTGAAAGGCGGACAAGCGCTCTGCCCTGGGCTGCTGCGCCGTATCCGTTCACGGCTGTCTTTCCTTTTTTCAGCTCCTGCATCTGGCGGGAGAGAGTGGTTTTGTGCTGACGTATGCCTTCGGTGATGATGGCATCCCTGTCCAGCAGGGTCTGGATGCGACGGTTGCAGGCCTGGGCCATATCTGCACGGACCTCGTCCGAAAAGGCCGGAGTCTGCATCTGACGCAGAAGGCTGCGGAGCTGCTGCTCCAGTTCCGCAAAGTTCCGGGACCGTTCAAAATTCATGGTTTCAATGTCCGGCTCAGGGGCTTCCAGCGCCTTCAGGTGTTCTCCCTGCATGTGCGTATACACGTCAAAGCTGTTTAGCAGATCCTGGGGTAAAAAATCCATAGGAAACCACCTTTTTTATGCGGTGAAACTGCGACCGTAATTTCGCATGGCCTGCCCTTTGCTGCCATATCCGGGAGACGCCGGAGCTGCGGGCGTCTGCGCTGTCGGAGGATGGGGCTGGGGTGCCGGATCTGCGGGTGCTTTGGCCGCAGGAGCGGCGGCAGGCTGCTGGTTTAAGGTTGTTTTGACGGCATTGGTTTCCGCAGCAGGCAGGGCCATGACCTGTTCGGCCCAGATTTTGCGCAGCTGGGCAATATATCGTTCGGTCTGCTCAATGGGTTTTACGTTGTTGTTCAGGGATGCTTTGGGCAATTCCGTAAGGATGCTTGTGTAAAGTCCCCGGAGAAATTCCGTTGCATCATCGTTCATGTTGGGATTGAGAGAGGCCTGAAGCTCACCGATGATGGCAATGGCCCGCCCCAGGTTTTCTCCGCGTTTCTGGGGGTTGTTTTCCAGAGCTCCTTCCCGAGCCCCCTTAAGAAAGCGCAGGGCACCATCGTAGAGCATGAGGATAAGGCGCCTGGGATCCATGCCGTCGAAATGGTTGCTCTGGTAGGTTTTGTATGCGGTTGCTGCACTCATATGAACGCCCTCCTTGGGATGTGGGGTGGGGTCTTGGGTTTATTTTTTATTGCTGTTTGCTGCGTTGTTAAAGGAATCAAACATGTTTTTCATGAAGTCGGCCTGATTGTTGAGGGCGCTGATGGATTTATCGAGACGGATAAACTGCAGGGTCATAATCTCGTATTTGCGATCAAGTCTGGTTTTGGCGTTTTCAATGGTGGTGTCCAGACGTTTGGCCCTTTCTTCCATGGTGTTTTTTTCCAGGGAAAAGGCGCCGGTGTCGGAAGTCATTTCCGTAAGCCTGTCATTGAACATATCCCCAAAGCCCTTTACGCCCAGATCCGCATCCCCGATGAAGAATTTCCGCACACTGTCGGGATCATTTTCAAGGGCCGCATCCAGCTTGCTTTCATCAAAGGAAATCTGGCCTGTGCTGTCAATGGAAAGCCCCAGGTCAAAAAGAGAGGAAATACCGCTGCGGCTACCGCTCATGGGCTGAGAGAGAAGGTTGTTGAGTTCGCTTTGCACAGTCCGGACCGAGGCGACATTGTTCAGAAGCCCTTCATCATCGTTTTCCGGTTCACGGATTCTGTGTTTTACCAGTTCGCCTGAAAAGGCCATCAGACCTTCCATCATTTCCGTGATGGCGGTTTTAACCCCTTCGTAGTCTGCCTTGACGGTGAGGGTGGCCTTTCCTTCGCTTTGCAGGTTCAGGGTGAGGCCGGGGATGACATCATTGATGTCTTTGTCGTTGTTGCGCTGGTAGGCAATGCCGTTCACCGTGAACCGGGCGTTCAGGGATTCCCCGTCCTTTCCCTGAACTTCTTCCATGGCAAGGCCATCCAGAAAGATGCGGTTGGCTTCTCCTGTGTCCCTGGAGGTAAGGGTGAAGCGGTATCCCTTGGCGCCGCTGCCGTCATTGATGATGGCGGCCTGCATGCCATAGTTTTCCCCTTTTTCATTGATGGTATTCACAAGGTTTTCGTAGGTGCTGCCTGCGGCCACAGAAACATAGACCGGCTGATTTTCCACACCCAGCTGGTATGAAAAGGAAAGGTCGGGCTTGATGAAGTTGAGTCCCTCACCTTCCATGAGAATCTGCTGGTTGGTTTTGTCATCCGGATCTGCGGCTGCCATGCGGATGTAGGCACCGTTCGGTCCTTTCACCACGGAAGCCTTCACAAGGGGCGCGCCTGCTTCATCTGCATTGCCCGCAGCACCGTTGATGGCTTCGGCCACTTCGTCCAGGGTGGCTCCTGCCTGGATGTCCACCTCAATGGCGGTATCGCTGGGGCCAAAGGTGAAGCTGAAGCTTGTGGCTGTGTCCACCGCCTTGCTTTCTCCGGAAAGCAGTCCTGTTTCCGGATGGCCGTATACCATGGAAGAAGGACTGTCAAAGCCAGCACTCTGCCAGGCGCTTTTGCGGGCCAGAGATTGAACGTCCAGGGTATGATTGCCCGAAGCGATGCCCGATGCGGCCGTGGCTGTCACCACGTCTTCTTTTCCTGAAGTTACCTTACGGCCAAGGAAACTGGATGCGAGGGAAAGGGTGCGCGCCGAAGACCGGATTCCCATGAGTTTGGCATTGAGGCTGTCCAGGGTGTTTGCCTGGGTGCGTATCAAGGTGCGGTTTTCTTCGTTTTTCTTGATGGGCGACTCGTCAATGCCCCGCAGATCATCCAGCATTTTCTGCAGATCAAGGCTGGATCCAAGTCCGATGCTGCTGATGGTTCCCAGTGCCATGGTTTCCTCCTTCGGGGAAGTCTTCGGAATGACCGGAACTCCGGTGCCGGGCCTTTCCCCATGTCATGTCCTTTGTATCGGCCATACGTCCATGAAACCTTAAGATATTTGTGATCTTTTTTCCATAGGTCATGAACAGATAGACCCCTCCCTTGCGGGAGAGGCCATCTCGGCCGGGCAGGGGAATGCCCTCCTGGTAAAACGGGGCGGCTTTTTTAAGATACCGCCCCGGCCTGGGCGGGGGAACGCCCGGGGTCTTGCTTACTGGAGCAGGCTCATGACGTTCTGGGAGCTGGCATTGGCCTGGGCCATGGCGAAGGTGCCTGCCTGCATCAGAACCTGCATCTTGGTGAAGGTGGCGGACTCGTCGGCAAAGTCCACATCCCGTATGGTGGATTCTGCGGCGTTCACGTTCACCCGCGTGGTGGAAATGTTGGAGATGGTGGACGCCAGCTGATTCTGTACGGAGCCGAGATCCGCCCGGATCTTGTCGAGGTCTTTCAGGGCGGCATCCGCGATGGCGATGGCCTTCTGGGCGTTTTCCTGGTTCATGACATTCACCTGGGAGAGCCTCAGCATTTCCGTGTCCCCGATCTGTGCTTCCGCAGTGCCGGACTTGGCGTCGTTGGCGGCAAGAGTCGTTCCAGCCTTGAGTACGGAGCCGTTCTGCAGGGTCATGTCCTGTTCCACCCTGGTATCTTTTGGGAGGGTAATGTTCTGTCTCAATACCGTACCTGCTGTGTGGAGGTTGCCTTCGGCATCCGTTACATCCATGGCCAGCAACGTATTTTCTGCGAGAATACTGCCCTCTCTCAGGATGCTGCCCGCAGCTACCAGAAGATTGGTTTCTGGCGAAACGGTTTCGTCATTTCTGAGGGTGATGGTTCCACCAATGGTCGAGCCATTGGCAAGTACGGTGTTGTCAGCCATGACAGAGCCTTTGGCCAGAATGAAGTCTGCGGTGATGGTGACATCATTGGCGAGATCCGCCCGGCCTCCGATCATGGAGCCTGCTTCGGCTTTAAAGGCGTTGAAAGCAACCAGGGTGGAGCCTGCGCTGATACTGCTATCCTGTATCAGGGTCATGTTGTTGCGGATGGTGACATCCGCACCGATACGGGAGCCTGCTTCAAGACGGGTGTCCCCTTTGAAAATGGATCCTTCATTTACGATCATATCAATCCCAAGGCGAAGATCCTGTTTGAGGGTGATTTTTGCGCCTACAGAACTTCCGGCTTCCAGTCGGGAATCTTCATTGATTTTAGATCCCCCCTTTAAAATCATGTTCTTATCCAGGGTTGTGACATTTCCTGCTTTAACCGTAATCTCCTGATCTATGCGACTGTCCGTATTTAAAACGGAACCGTCTTTGAGCATGGATCCCGCATTGAGGGTCATATCTGCTGTTATGTCAGCGTCTCCTGAAACGGTGATGTCTGCATTGATCCGTGAACCCTGCTCCAGTACGGTTTTTTGACCCGCTTTGGAGAACAGTGTGGATCCTGCATTGAGGGTCATTGTGGTATCTACATCCATGGTATTTCCGAGTTCGATGGATGTGTCAATTCTTGAGCCTTCCCTGAGGGTGCTGCCAGTGGCAAGTGTGGAGCCCTGTGTCAGGGTCATGTCTGTCAGAAGGGACTTGGAAGCACCGCCTGCAATGGTGGCATTGACGGAGAGTTTTGAATTCAGTGCAATACTGGTTCCTGTTGCAAGCACGGTATTGCTCTGTACCACCATATCGTTGTTAACGGTCATGTCGGAGCTGAGAACAATGTCTGCTCCGAGGCTGGAGCCTGCATTGAGCCTGGATCCTGCATTGAGGGTTGAGCCGATGGCAAGCTCCTTGATACCCGCAGTGGTCGTAAGGTCGCCACTGAGAGTAATGGTAGCACCAATGATATCGCCATTTGCCTCCACCAGTTGGCGCAGGGTGAGGTTGCCGTCCCCGGTGATGGTCTTGTATCCTTGATGAATATCCCCTGTGGCAAGGGTCTGTCCGTTGGCGAGAATGGTGTCCCATCCCAGTGATGAGCCTGATGCCAGGATGCCTGTGATATTGAAGCTTGCCTCTGTTGTGTTTGTGTCGCCAGAGACATGAGCCGTTCCACCCAATACCGTATTGGCACCTATAGTGGATCCTGAAACAATGGTTGAGTTGCGGGCGATGGTGCTTTCCTCTGTCATGGTGGCAGCGGATGCGATGGCAACGGTGCCGCCGAAGGTGGAACCTGCTGCGATGACAGAGCCGGAACTGAGGACAGAGCCCTTTTTAATCAAACCCTCTCTGTCACCCAGGGCTGTGGTGGCGGATGCCAGGGTGGCTTCTCCACCCAAAGTGCTGTTTGCCGCAATGATGGTGCCAGAGCCAATTTTGCTTCCTGCGGTGATCAGGCTGTCGCTGGTCGTCTGGCTGTATGTTTCGTCTTTCAGAGTTACCTGGCCACCCAGTACGGTGTCCTTGCTGATGACGGAATCTTCTGTCAGTTTTGAACCTGCGGTGATATGGGCCTCTTTGCTGGTGTATCCCGTATCTCCTGTGATGGTGATCTTACCGCCAAGGGTGGAATCTGCGGCAATGATGGTGCCTGATCCCAGTCTGGAGCCCTGCATGATGAGAGAGTCGCCGATGGTACTTTCCGTGATGCCGCTTAAGACTGCTCTGCCACCCAGGATGGAGTTGGCTGCAATTTCTGAATCTGCCCTGATGACTGAGTCTTTGGTCAGGATGCTTGTGCCTGTGGTGGCCTGGGTCTCGCCTATCCTTGCCTGTCCGCCGATGGTGGATCCTGCGGCCAGAAGGGAGTTGGCTACGATGACAGAGCCTTCTGTCAGAAGACTTTCCTGGGTGGTGTTGATGCTGTTGCCCTTGATGTCTGCACCGGTAAGGGTCTGGCCCGTGGTGAAGCCTGCGGCCAGTTCGCTGTTTTTTGCGAGAACAGAGCCTTCTTTGAGTACGGATTCCAGCGTGGTTGCCTGGGAGTTCCCCTGAATCTGAATACTGTTTTCAAAGGCTATGGCATTTCCGCCACCTACGTTGTTGATGATGATTTCCGCTGAGCTCATCTGTGTTACCTGAATATAGCCCGTGGTACTCATGTTGGTGTTCCGGAGTACGGTTTCTGTTTGCGGGCCGCCTGTGCGTACATCAATGGCGCGGCCATCGGAGGATGTCAGCGTGAGGTAGCCGCTGGAATCCACGGAAGCAACAATACCGTGCTGGGCTGTTTTTTGATTGATGGCCTTGGTCAGGGAGTAGTCAGCGTCATTGTTTTTTACGTCAACGGATCCGATGGTGACACCGTTGATGGCAAATTCCTTATCCGTTGCACCTGCCGCAATGCTCAGGGCTGTGGTGGAAGTGACAAAGGCGGCGGCGGAAATGCCGAGGACGTCACTGAGGCGATTTAAGGCATCGGCCACAGCGCCCATGCTGTTTTCACGGTTGTTGCTGTATTTCACCTCAACGGTTTCAAGATCAAAGGTCTTATCCAGGATGTTGGAGTAGATGGCAAGATTGACAAGGCCCGGCTCATTGTCCTTCAGGGTCATTTTACTGACGGAGGTGTGGCCGATTTTGTCGGATTGGGAGGCGGCAATGGAAATATTCACCGTCTCGCCGGAATAGGCCCCAACCTGGAATTTTTTGTTGGTGAAAGCTCCGGAAAGAAGTTTCTGGTTGTTAAAGGAGGTGCTTTTGGCAATGGTATCCAGGTTCTGGAGGAGCTTGTCAATGTCGGACTGAATGGCCGCGCGCGAGTCTGTGGTCTGTCCATCCTGGGCCGCCTGGATGGCTTTCTGCTTGATGGTGTTCACGATATTGATGGATTCTTCCAGAGCGGCATCCGCTGTCTGAACGATATTAATGCCGTCGCTGGCGTTTCGGATGGCCTGGCCGAGGCCCAAGCCCTGGGATTTCAGGGAGTCGGCAATGGTCATGCCGGATCCGTCGTCCGCAGCTTTGTTGATGCGCAGGCCCGATGAGAGACGCTCCAGGGATGTGGACAGGTGCCCATCGGTCTTGGAAAGGTGCTTGTGCGCCGTCAATGATGCGATGTTGGTGTTGATTCGAAGACCCATGGTATTCCCCCTTTGGCGGATGTGGGTAAGATCAATCTGCCAAATGGCATTTCCCCTTGCCGTTTTGGCGTGCTCTCTTTGTTGGCAAGCTAAAAAGCAAGATGGGTGCCAAGGTTTTTTGTGTTTGTTTTCTTGTTTATTATCAGTATCTTGGTGTTGTTTTTATTGAAATGGAATAAGGGGTGAGGTCGCAGGTTTCTGGGCGGATGGGGAAAAAAGGGGAAAATGCGGCAAAAATTTCCGATTGGGGAGAGAAAGGGAGGGGGATTTGTCTGTATGCATGTTGGCATGAGAAAGCCCCCAAAAAATCCTCTGTGGAGGTTCGTGGGGGCTGATCTCTGGAGTTCAGTGGGGAGGGATTGCAGAGCTTTGAGAATTCTTGCTACTCAAGGAGCTGCATAACCCGTTCGTAGCTGATGGGATTATGGGCTGTGGCAAGATTTTCCGGTCTGGGCAGGGACTGGAGTCCTGCCATGACTGTATCCTCTTCAAAGGAAGAAAGGGGCTGGGAAGATGTTGCCGGACTCAGAGCCTGGGCGGAAAAGGTGGTTTTGTCTTCGGGCAGCCTGGTCTTTTGAGGCAGAGGATGTTCTTCGGTCTTCTGCGGTCCTCTGGCAGTGTCGTGTGGGGCATTGGATATGGACTTGTGGGTATGCACGTTGTGGGTGTTCATCTGGATGGTCATGGCTTGGCCTCCCTTGGCTTGTGGGATGGAGTGCTGAGGGTATGGACCCTTGGCGCGTTTTCCTGCAGAACATAAAAGCAAAAATCGCGCCAGCGTTTATGGAAGAATTTCCCAGCAAAAACCGGAAAGATTTCTTTCCTTCCCGGAAAAGGCCATGCCTATGGCATAGATTTTTTTTCCCTCAGCCTTGTATTTTACATGATAGCCCCTGTTTCTGATTTGTTCCAGCGCCGCCTCTGCCGCTCTGGCATCCTCTGCCATTTTGAACTCAAAAAGGTACACCTTGTCTTCCATGCGCAGGCTTAAGTCGATGCCGCCTTTGTTTGTTCTTTCTTCCGGTGTGATATCAAGCCCCATGGATGCAAGGTAGCTGTAAAAAACGGAAGCATAGTGACCTTCATAGGCATGTATGTTGTTTTTTCTGTACCAGTCATGGGGAATGGCTGCGAGAAGGGCATGGAAGTGGTCACGGAGGATATCCGGATCTCCCTTGAGGAGGCTTTCATAGAGAGGGGCTCTGGAAGTTTCCCTGGGCCTGATGGCGTCAATGAAATAGATGGTGAGGGAATCGTTCAGGGCGGATTTTACTTCCATATTGGGGTAGCCCAGGGTGTACTGGGTCAGCAGGCCGATCTGCCGCACCCCTTTGATGGTGAGATAGCCTGTCTGAAAAAGCAGGGTTTCGGGGCTGATGAGGTCAATGTCGAAACTGTCCAGAATGGCGCTTGTGGCTTGCACGTTTTCCATATCAAAGGAGTGGAAATTGTTTTTTTTGAGAATGGCGATGAGAAAGGAGGGGGTTGCGGTTTCAAACCAGTAGTTTCGTATCTGGCGGGTTTGCAGGGCGTTCAGGATGGCAAAGGGATTGTAAACCTTTTCCCCCAGCCAGGAATAGCCATTGTACCAGCTCCGGAGGTTTTCAGGGTCCAGCCCCTGCATTCGGTCGCTGAATACCTGGTGCAGTTCCTCTTCCGTATAACCGCAGAGGGTGGCGTATGCGTCGTTGAGGGTAATATCCTGGAGATGGTTTAAGCCGCTGAAAAGTGAAACCTTGGAAAATTTGCTCACACCGGTAATGAAAACGAATTTCAGATGGGCGTCTGCATCTTTCAGAACCGCATAGAAGTTTTTAAGCTCTTCCCGCATAAGGCTGGCCATGGCTTGATCGTGGATGCGATCCAGTATGGGTTTGTCATATTCATCAATGAGCACCACCACTTTTTTTTCTGTTTTACGGGAAATTCTGACAATGGCTTCCATGAAGCGGTCGTTGGGAGATCGCTTTTCATAGCTTATGCCATGCTCCTCCCGGATATCCATGAGAATGGATTCCATTTTAAGGGAAAGGTCTTCCGGGCTCCGGAATACCCCTGAGCCAAAACTGATGTGAATAACGGGGTGGCTGGTGTCCCATTTCCAGTGGTTTTCAAGGTAAAGACCTTTAAAAAGAGTTTTTTTACCCAAAAAAGCCTGGTGCAGGGTATCGAGGAAAAGACTTTTACCAAAGCGTCTCGGCCGTGAAAGAAAATAATATTTTCCCGCATCCGCAAGTTTTTTCACAAAAGAGGTTTTATCCACGTAGTAGTGATCTTCGGAGCGGATGGCCTCAAAGCTCTGTATGCCAATGGGCAGTTTTTTCATGGCGGCGTCCCTTTTGACCATTGAAGGATCCCTGCGCCCGATCACGGTACCCAGTTTTCCACGCAGAGGCCATCGACCCTTTTAAATTCACGCATGTTGTTGGTGACAAGAATAAGACCTTCACTACGGGCGTGTCCGGCAATGTGCAGGTCGTTGACCCCAATGGGGGTGCCCTGTTTTTCAAGATCCGCCCGGATACTTCCATAGTGTGCTGCGGCTTTTGCGCCATAGTCAAGAACTTCAAGCCGGGAAACAAAGTCTTCCACCTGCCGGAGGTTATGCTCGGATCTGCTGCTTTTTTCAACGCCATGCAGAAGCTCTGCGAGGGTTATGGAGGATATGCACATACGATTGGTATTCTGGTTGAATTTATCGAGAATATCTAATGGTTTACGTTTTATGACATAAATTACCATATTGGTATCAAGCATATATTTAAGCATCAAAATCTTCTCTTTCTGATTGAATCTGTGAGGCTCTTTCCGTCATGAAATCATCCGTGACCTTTTGATCGGACATGAAAAAGCTGTCCCAGGTGTTTTCAATGGGAGACAGAATCCGGTCTTTGCCAACAGCACGGACATGAACTTTTTTGATGGTGTCCGGAAACCGCATTTCAGCAGGAAGCCTGACTGCCTGTGATCGGTTGTTTGTGAAAATAGATCCATGGGCCATGGGGCACCTCCTTTTTTATACTTTAAAATATTGGCGAAAATGGCATATGTCAAATGGATATAGCATGGGGTGTGGGTTTCAGGGAAGGATTTTTGACCTTTGGGCAGAAAGTAAAAACTCCCCTTGAAGGGCCAGAGCCACTTCAAGGGGAGTTCTTTGGTTTCTGTTCCCCTGACCCCAACCTCTCTCCCGCAGGAGAGGGGCTTTGAGATGAGGGGTAGGGATTAGCTTACTGGAGCAGACTCATGACGTTCTGAGAGCTGGCGTTGGCCTGGGCCATGGCGAAGGTGCCTGCCTGCATCAGAACCTGCATCTTGGTGAAGTTGGAGGATTCTTCGGCAAAGTCCACGTCACGGATGGTGGATTCTGCGGAGAGTACGTTCACTCGTGTGGTGGAGATGTTGGAAATGGTGGACGTAAGCTGGTTCTGTACGGAACCGAGATCCGCCCGGATTTTGTCCAGATCCTTCAGGGCTGCGTCCGCAATGGCGATGGACTTCTGGGCGCCTTCCTGGGTAAGAACATTCACCTCAGAGAGCCGCAGCATTTCCGTTTCGCTCAGCTGGGCCGT
>NZ_JAVETM010000051.1:0-19114 GCF_034006065.1 Desulfobotulus sp.
CCGCCGGATTCTTTTGAAACGTCCTGTCTTTGGTGATCATCACCACAAGACAGGGCGTTTTTTTATTTGGGATGGGGGAAGGGGAAGATTTTTTTCTCTTCAGCCCCAGATCCTTCGAACGGTCCTATGGGCACATTGTCGGAAGAAAGCATGCCGAAGGGGGCATGCTTTCCAGAAAAGAGGGCTGAACTATTGGATACGAGGTTCTGTTTTTTGTACGGAGCCAAGGATCTTGCCAATTTCTCCCAGCAATGGTCGCAGTTTTTCTTGGGAGGATTGGGGAATCATGAGCATGGGGATTTTACGGTTTTCGGGCATAGAAACGTCTGTGCTGCCGGGCTTCAGGATTTCCATGAGAAGATCCATAAGATTGGCGCTTTTTCCTCCGATATCCAAATGCTCCACGGCCTGTAGAAAAAGGGTGTGCAGTAAAATGGCTTCTTCTTCCATATCCGCAAGGCCGCTGGTTTCACAGGGTGTTTTGGAAATCATGCAGCGACAGGCCATGGGACGGTGCGCATAGGCTCCGCATTTTCCTGTTTTTTCATCCAGGATGGGGCAAGGCCACCAGGAAGGATCTGCGGGATCCTCAGGGGGATCTTCGCCCGCCATATAAAGGGCTGCCATGGCGTTCAGCGTCAGGGAGGGCTGCATGCGGAGGAGCGTGGGCTTGTGAGAAAAAGCTGCCAGGAGGCGATTTATTTCTTCTTGCCCCATACCCCCCAGGAGGTAGTCACCTTCAAGGCTGGTCATGACGACGTTGCGAGTGCAGCAGAAAGTGCATCCTGGGGCGCAGGACTGGTTAAAATTCTGAAAAGCCGTTGCCTGGAGATCATAGAGATTCTTGAGGGCTTGAAGGGCGGAAATATCAGACATGGAGACTCCTTGGCGTTGTGGGAATGACAGATTGGCGGAAGCTTTGCGGTTTTTGCTCGGGAATGTCAAGGCGGGAGTTGCAGAAAGTTTGGGGAAAGGGTTTTTTTATGAAATTTTAAGAAAATCTTCTTGACCCGTTGAGTAAAAGGAGATAAAGACAACATCTGTTTCAGGCGCGTAGCTCAGTTGGTAGAGCGCTACCCCGACACGGTAGAAGTCTCCGGTTCGAGTCCGGACGCGCCTACCATTTATACACCAAGAACCCGGTATGGCCAAGGCCTGCCGGGTTTTTTGTATTTTGTTTGTTTTTTAGCCCTTGGTGGGCTCTCACAGGAGGGGGCATGCCCTTTGGAAAAAAAATGCATGTTGTCTTGCTGCAACTTCCCATTCCAAGACTCACCTATGGTCTGCGGACGGGTAACGTGCCTTTGGGGGCTGCCTGTCTCAAACAGGCGGTTCTGGATCTGGATGTCAAAGTGACCCTGGTGCCGGAGAGCCTGGCCTCCTATCTTGCCGACGCCGCACTGGAAGACTGGGTTGTGGCGCAAAATCCTGATGTCCTGGGCTTTTCAGTTTTTTGCTGGAATGTGGACAGGGCGCGGTATCTTGCGGCAAGGATCAAGGAGCGGTGTGGCTGCCGCATTCTCTTTGGAGGGCCTGAAGTGACTCCGGATAATACCCGATGCCGGGATGAGGCTGTGGATCTTTATATTCATGGAGAAGGAGAAGCTGCGTTCCGGGCACTTTTGCAAAACCCGGAACTCTGGTCTGCGGGGAATCTATGCATGGACGGGGCGGACATTTTTGAAAAAAGCCTGAGTCCTTATCTGGCCGATCTTCTGGAGCCGCATATCGAAGACATGATGCTCCTTGAAACCCAGCGGGGATGTCCTTTCCGCTGTGGGTACTGTTTTTATAATAAAGCCCGGAAAAAAAGGGTTTTCCGGCCCATTCCCATCCTTATGGAGGAAATCCGATGGGCCATGGATCGGGGCCTTTCCGAGCTTTTTCTTTTGGACCCAACCTTGGATGGTCGTAGGGATCTTAGCGAATTTCTGGATACCCTGATTCGGGTGAACCGGGGGCAAAAGCTGCGTATTCAGAGTGAAATCCGGGCCGAGGGTATTACCCGCGACCTTGCGGAAAAGTTTGCAAGGGCCGGGTTTGAAGGATTTGAGATTGGCCTTCAGAGTACGAACCCGGAGGCCTTGCGGCAGATGAATCGGCCCACGGATCTCAAGGCCTTCCTGAGAGGGGTCGGCTATCTGAAGGATGTGGGGATTCTGCCGCGCATTGATCTCATCGCAGGGCTTCCCGGGGATGATCCCGATGGATTTCTGCGATCTGTGGATTTTGTGGCCTCCCATGGACTCTCCGATGATGTCCAGGTTTTTCCCTTAAGCATTCTGCCGGGAACGGATTTCAGGCAGAGGGCCGGTGAACTGGGGCTGCTCTTCGGGGCCTCGCCTCCTTACACGGTGATATCCACTCCGTCTTTTTCCGAAGAGGCTCTGCAACACGGCCTTTATGCAGCAGGGGAGAGGCTGGACACAGCGCTTTACCCGTTTCCGGATTTTGATGGTGTGTATCACAGAGGATCGGGAAAGATGGAGGATATCCATGTTTTTCCTGGAAAAGATGCCCTGTTTTCCCAGACTGGGGGGAGCCAGGGGTATCTGGCCAAGCTTTTTTTTCCTGGAAGACGGAAAATCGAAGAGGTGCGGGATGCAGCCCGGAGACTCACCCAGCCCTATCAGGTTCTCATTCCTCCGGATGGAGCGGATATGTCAAGACTTGAATCCCTGGTATCCATGCTGGCGATCCTGCATCCCTTCACACCTTTTGATATGGTTTTTTTTGACCCCCCCGGTTCGCTGGACACCCAGCGTCTTCTTGAAGCCTTTGCTGTGCCAAGGCCGCATTTTCTGGATGGAGATTTGCGTTTTCTTGAGGAAAAACCAGGTAATCGAAGTTTGGTCTTTACGCGGGTGTCAGATGTTTTTTCGGATACCTGGGAGGGAGCCATGCATCGCAGGGTTTATTGGTGGCGTAAAAAGAGTCTTCCGGGTCGGGATATTCTGGAGGCTTTAGACGATTGGGATGCTGTTTTGCTGGACAGTCGGGTTCCCCAAGCGAAAATGTATGCCTGGCAGGATGCCATGGCCTCCTTTGCAGATCTGCTGCCCCTTTTGACCTTTAGTGACATGGCCCTCCAGCTGCGCTGGCTGGGGCTTACCGCAAAGGATACATACTGGCCGGGAGCCTTTTCTGCGCTGTGAGCAGAGCCGCCCTTGGCCGCAAACGAAATTTTTGCGTGGGATTCTTGTTTTCTGTCGGTAAAGGGTATAGAAGAAAGACCGGATTCTTTATAAGGACAGGCTCTGTTTTGTGATGAAGCCCATGGTTTCCGATCTGTTTCAGAAAGATCTTGATTCTTCAGAATTGCGTTCAGCATGGGGGGACGGGATTTTTCAGGCACAAGGATTGTGTCGGAATTTCTGTACAGGGGTTCATGGGGGCTGGGTCAGGGAATCTTTTTGGGATGTGAAGGCGTAGATGCCGACATCCTTATGTGGCGTTTTTTTATACCTCAAAGCAAGGAGAATCCTATGAAACGTATGTTTGCTGCTCTGCTTCTTGGTCTGTTTGTGGCTGCCCCTGCATTTGCTGTGAATAAGGATAATGTGGGTTGTGGTCTGGGTTCCATGCTGATGCAGGAAAAGGAAGGCCTGGTTTGGGAAATCATGGCGACTACCACCAACGGTACTTCTGGTAACCAGACCTTTGGTATCAGCTCCGGAACCCTCGGATGCGAAAAGCCTGCGAAGCTTGCAGTACGGGAACAGCTGGATCGTTTTGTAGCGGATAATATGGATGCCCTTGCCGTGGATATCGCCATGGGTGAAGGTGAAACCCTGGGTACCCTGGCGGAGCTGGCCCTGGTGGAAGAAGGCCGTAAGGCGGATTTCTTTGCCGCTCTGCAGATGAACTTTGATCAGATTTATCCTGATGGTGGTATCAACAGCGTACAGGTTGTGGATCAGATCACCTCGGTTCTGGAAAGAATCTGATCATGGGTTCATAAGCGAGGCCTTTTATGCCTTTGGAAGAGCATAAGGGTTTCTTAAGGCTTCTGTTTTGATGACAACAATCCGACCTTTCCTGTGGGGGGGTCGGATTTTTGCATAATAGCCCCTTTAAGGAGATGGTCTTTTGCATAAAAGCTTTTGTGGGAAAAAAATATGGCTCGGATGTCTGATTCTGTGGGGCTGTTTTTTTTCGCAGGTCTATGGGAGGGATGGCGAAGCGGTGGAGATGCTGGTGGCCCGGGCGAAGGTACTGGGTCTTGCTCAGGATTCCTACTGGCACGTCCTTTACCATTACCATAAACCTTTTTGGGGTGGAACCCGAAGCCGCATCGATCACGAAGGTTTTTTTGTCTCGCCCGAGGGGAAAACGGATCCTCAAGCGGAAATGGATGCGGTGATACGTCTGTTGTTTTCGGGAAAAGTGGAAAATCTTTGCCCCTACATCGCACGATACCACTGGCTCCATGCGCAGCTTGGGGCAGAATCGGGGAGTTTCCCTGAGCCACGGTGCGCTGAGATTGAAGATATCCAGCCGTCTTCCGCCCGTCTTGTTTTTCCCACGTATTATATGAACAGCCCGGCTTCCATGTTTGGGCACACCCTCCTGACCCTGCGTCTGGATAATACATCCCGCATGCTGGATAAGGCTGTGAATTATTCGGCCTTTACCCAGGAAACCAATGGTTTTGTTTTTGCCTTTAAAGGCATTTTTGGTTTTTATTCTGGCTATTTCAATGTGTTACCCTATTATAAGAAAATGCAGGAATACGGAGAAATTAACCAGCGGGATATCTGGGAATATCGCCTGGATCTGAAGCCCCATGAGATGGAGGCCATGGTTCGACATATTCGTGAGATGGAGGGCGTGGATTCAGACTATTATTTTTTTGATGAGAACTGTTCCTTTACCCTGATGTATACGGTGGAGGCGGCACGGCCCGGTCTTCGGATCACGGAATCTTTTCCTCTCTGGGTGATTCCTGTGGATACGGTGCGGGCTCTGGAAAGGGAAGGCTTGATTGCGGAAGCGGAGTACCGGCCCAGCCGCGCGACGATTATCCGGCACAGGCTTTCCCTTTTGTCCCCAGAAGATCAGGCGCTTGCCTTGCAGATCCTGGAAGGAAAGGAGCCGCCGGAAAGGGTGATGGATCTTCCGGAAGAGGATGCGGTCCGGGTTTTGGATACGGTGATTGACTGCATACGCTATCGTTTTGTTAAGCGGAAGATGGAGTTGGATGCCTATCAGAAAACCCTGATGGCCACGCTGCGGGTGCGCAGCCGACTTGGTGGTGCGGATGCGCTGCCACCTGTTCAGGAACCGAGGCGACCGGAAACCCTTCATGCTTCCGGTCGTTTTTCCATGGGCGTCCAGGGTGTGGAAGGAAGGGCTGCCATGACGCTTTCCTGGAGACCGGCTTTTACGGATCTGACGGATCCCGATTATCCGGAGCATGACGGCATCCGTATTGTTTTCGGGGAAACCCGGCTGCGTCTCGGGCCTGAAGGGGAGGGTGCCAATCTGGAAAGCCTGGATGTGATCGACATTGTGTCCCTTTCTCCGAGAAACCGATTTTTTACCCCCCTTTCCTGGGCTGCGGGTGTGGGTATCGAAGGCATTCCAGGTGAGGAGCAGGGTCGATTGATGCGACTTTCCGGAGGGGTCGGGTTTTCCTGGGCAGGCGGGCGCACGGGGCTTTTTTATCTTTTGGCGATGCCGAGGCTTTTTGTGGGAGGTGATCTCGATTCGGGCTATTCCCTGGGGCTTGTGGGCAGGGGCGGCTGGATTTTCAGACTTTTTGAACAGAGCAAGTGGCAGGTTTTCACGGAAGGAGGGGCCTCTGGGCTGGGTCATGAAGGGAGGATGCTGGCCTTTGGCGTTGAGGGAAGCCTGCGGTTGCATGAAAATCTGCACCTTGGGGTGTCCGTGATGCACCAGGATCGCTGGGGAAGTTCAGATCTGCGGACTCTTGGGGAGTTGCGCTGGTTTCATTAGAGTGCCACGGTCTTATCCTGGAAAAGATACGCAGCCTCTGTTCTCCTTAAGATCTTGAAATTTTTGATTCCTGAAGGATAAAGAGGGGCTTTTCTGTGGACACCCTGGTTTTTTATGGTTTATATTCCTTTAAAAAATTCACCAGGATTTGAATCGCACCGCAGCCTGTGTTGCGGCGTTTTGTCGAAGGGAAACTTGTGAAGTTACTCAGAAGAAAGATTCTGGCGCATTCCTGAAATTTGGTTCCTGGGCAGCTTTTAAAGAGGACGTCCCCACCAAGGCTTTTTGTCTTAAAAAGCCTTTTAAAAAGGAGAGAAACCATGAATTTTCTGAACAACCTTAAAGTGGGCAGGCGTATGGCCCTGGGCTTTGGTCTGCTCACACTCACGATTCTCTTTCTGGGGGGTATGGGCTATGTGGCGGCTTTGCGTAACGCCCAGATTATCGATGAAATTGCCGTGGTGCGTCTTCCGAGCCTGGATGCCATACTGACCATGGAATATGAGCTTGGGAAGGTGATTGCTGCCCAGCGTACCCTGCTGAATCCCAGAAACCCCATGGAGGTGAGGGAAGAGCAATATGCGGTGATTGCTGCGGCGCGTGAAGCTTACCGGGCAGCCATGGATCTGTACGCCCCTTTGCCCCAGACCCCGGAAGAAAGTCGGGAGTGGCAGGCTTTTCTTCAGGTTTTTGAAGAGTGGCGGAAGGTGAATGACGCCTTTTTCAATCTCTCACGGAATCTCGATGCCACGGGCATTCTGAACCCGGATGAGCTCCTTGGTTATCTGCAGATGTTTCGTGTGGATCACTATACCCTTATGAATCAGGTTGCGGATTTTATTCTGACGGGGGAGACCTATGAGGGCGGAGGGGACCATACCGCCTGCAACTTTGGCCGCTGGATGGCGACTTTTTCGACTTCCAACCGAAATCTGCAGGCTGCCATCCAGAGCGTGCAGGCGCCCCATCGTATTTTCCATGAAAGTGCGCTTAAAATTCCGGAGCTGATGGCAAAGGACAATCGAAATGAGGCTTTACGTGTCTTTCACGAAGAAATGCAGGGTTCCGCAGAAAAGGTGTTTGAAGGTTTTGATGTCTTAATTGATGAGGCCTTTAGGATTCAGGATATACAGAACGAAATGACAGAAATGGCCATGGTGCAGGTACTGGGACTGCAGGAAAAAGCCTTGCATCATTTAAATGAGGTTGTGGAGATCAACCGTGAAATCGCTCGGAATGAAAACATGAGGGCCCAGGCTCAAGCCTCTTCGGCGAAGGCCTGGACCCTCGCCGCCCTTGTCTTTGCCCTGGCTTTCGCCCTTGTTTTTGGCGTGATTCTCACCCGAAGTATTGTGCAGCCCTTGGGGCAGAGCGGAAGGCTGTTCAAAGCCATTTCTTCGGGCGACATGACCGCTACGGTGCCCCAGGATCTTTTGGCAAGAAAGGATGAATTGGGAGACATGGGGCGGCAGATGGCGGAGATGGCGGCTTCCCTGCGTGGCATCTTTACCCGCCTTAATGGCGGAGTCAACACACTGGCTTCTTCTTCCACGGAGCTTTCCGGAATATCGGAACAAAGTGCCCAGGGGGCTCAGGAATCCAGCAATCGGGCTGAAACCGTTGCTGCTGCGGCCGAGGAAATGACCACCTCATCGCGGGCCATGGCGGAAAAGATGGCCCGCTCTTCGGGTAATCTCAATTCCGTAGCTTCGGCCATGGAAGAGATGACAGCGACCATTGCAGAAATTGCCGGTAATACGGCCAAGGCCAATACCAGCACCGAGCTTTCGGTGAAGCAGGCCGAAGGCTTTGCCGAAGTCATGAAAAAACTGGGCGCTGCAGCTCAGGAAATCGGCAAGGTAACGGAAACCATTAACGGTATCTCGGAACAGACCAATCTTTTAGCCCTGAATGCCACCATTGAAGCGGCCAGAGCCGGAGAAGCAGGCAAGGGATTTGCCGTGGTGGCCGGAGAAATTAAGGAACTGGCCGGACAGACAGCGAGAGCCACGGGGGATATCCGGGAAAAAATCAATGGCATTCAGACGGCCTCAGAAAGGGCCAGTGCGGATATTGAAGGTATTGTGAAGGGTATTCAGGGTGTGAACCACATTGTGGGAACCATTGCTGCGGCCATTGAAGAGCAGTCTTCTGCTATCCGGGAAGTGGCGGCGAATATTGCTTCCGCATCGGAGATGGTGGAAGAGGCGAACAATCAGAGCGGAGAAATGACCCAGGTCTCCGATGAGATTGCAAGGGATATGGCCTCGGTGAGCGCAGCGGCCACTCAGGTAAAAGGCGCCAGCAGCCAGGTCCAAGACACGGTACGGGAGCTTTCCAGGCTTTCCGATGAAATCCGTGAGATGATGCGACGTTTTAAGGTGTAGACGCATTCAAGGTTTTAAAGAAGAAAAGGGCTGCCCTGGGAAAATCGGGGCCGCCCTTTTTTTATGTCTGAACCGCAGGCCTTGTTGACCTGAAAACCTATACAAGGATGTCTTCAAGCCCTGCCTTGTACCGGGTATCCACCGCGGGCCAGTCAATGATGCCAAAGAAGGCTTTGATATAGTCTGGTCTTCGGTTTTGGTATTTCAGATAGTAGGCATGCTCCCACACATCCAGCCCCAGGATTGGGATTTTACCATGCATGATGGGGCTGTCCTGATTGGGAAGAGCTGAAAGCTCAAGTTCTTTTTTTTCATTGAGCAGAAGCCACATCCATCCGGACCCGAAAAGGCCCGCAGCACCTGCGGTGAAAGCCTGGACAAAGTCTTCATAGGTTCCGAATGCCTTTTCAATTGCTTTGAGGATTTCGCCCTGGGGTTTTTCTCCGGTTTTGAGGATTTTCCAGAAAAGGCTGTGGTTGGCATGTCCGCCGCCGTGGTTTCGTACGGCTGTGCGGATGACCTCTGGGACTTCCTGTATGCCTTTCAGCAGTTCATAGAGATTTTTTTTCTGAAGTTCGGGGTGCCCCTCCAGGGCAGCATTGAGTTTATCCACATAGGTCTGGTGATGTTTGGTGTGGTGGATTTTCATGGTCTGTGCATCGATATGGGGTTCCAGCGCCTCATAGGCGTAGGGAAGTTCGGGAAGCTGGTGCAGCATGGGGTACCTCCTTGGTTTTTCCGTTTTATGGAAGAAAAAGCAGATGCCGCATTTCGATAATAGGATTTATTTTTGTTTTGTCAAAAAAAGTACGCTCATTATTTATCGTATGAAAAAGGCGATTGAACGGAGCTTGGGGGAACCCTGCGTGGAAGGTGAGGAGGTTTTTTTCTGCGTTATGGTTTGGGGATGGGCGTTTCGGGCCGAGAGGACGCGACTTGGATGCCAAGCAACAAACAGATGAAGGGATTTTCAGCTTTACAGGGTTGGGGGGGCTTGATATGTTTAGCCTGTTGGCTAAATAACGAAAAAGGAGGTTTCATGTCTGGAGAAAAGAACTGGTTTCCCCAAGAAGGTCAGGGGATTCTGATACGAAAACGTTATGGCGATGTGGCTTTGGGGAAAGCTTTGGGCTGCTGCGGACAGGGCAGCTTTGTGAGTATTGAGGCGACTCGTCTCGGGTACACGATGGCAGAGGAAACGGTTGCGCCGGAAGGGGCGAATCTGGGCCTTGGCTGTGGCAATCCCCTGGCTCTTGCTGTCCTCAAACCCGGAGAGGTCGTGTTGGATCTGGGGAGTGGGGCGGGTTTTGACGCCTTCCTTGCGGCAGAACGGGTGGGGCCGGAAGGCCAGGTCATTGGCGTGGACATGACGCCGGAGATGGTGGAAAAGGCCAGGGCCAACGCAAAAAAGGCCGGGGTGTCTCAGGTTTCCTTCCGTCTTGGCGAGATCGAATATCTTCCCGTGGCTGATGCTTCTGTGGATGTGATTATCTCCAACTGCGTGATCAACCTGTCCTCAAGAAAGGATAGGGTGTTGCAGGAGGCCTTCCGTGTCTTACGCAGGGGCGGTCGACTTGCCATTTCCGATGTGGTGCAGATCAAGCGCTTTGATGAGATTCTGGAGGAAGATCCTGAAGCCCTCTGCGCCTGAGTGACGGGCGCAATAGCGCCGGAGCTTCTGGAGAAGCTCCTTTCAGATGCGGGTTTTACGGATATTGAGATTGAAGTGCAGGAAGAAAGCCGGGAATTTATCAAGGAATGGTTACCTGGGATGAATGCAGCGGCTTATGTGCGCAGCGCCCGGATTCAGGCCCGTAAGAAATAGGAGGGCTCAGGTCCAATGGGAATTCATGCTGCATGACGTGAAAGGGCGTTCTTCATCTCAGGGATCCTTTTTTAAGGACAGTTGCGTTTTTTCGAATTGACAGGAAAAAAAAGACGCAATATTTTTGAAAAATCAAAGAAACCACTGATATTTTCCGTATTTCGTCTGGAATCGGCATTTTTAGAGAACGTTTTTTTGGGGTTCTGCCTTCACTCAGACAGCTGGTTAAGTCAGTTTCCGGATATGTTGCGCGTGTTCTTGAAGGCTTTGACGAAGGCCCCCATAGATGAAGGGGGATGGATAGCACATTTGGAAAAAGGAGTTCTGATGGCGCATATCGCTCACAGGTCCGGCTATTCTGAACTGATTGATCGTCTGAATCGTTTTCCACAGGGGGCGCCATTTTCAGAAACCTTATATAAGATCCTCAAGATTCTTGTCAGCGAACGGGAGGCCGGTTTGATGGCCCTTCTTCCCATCAAACCCTTTACGTCTGAAGCGGCGGCAAGGGTATGGAAGGTGAATCTTACTCAGGCCTGCCGGATTCTGGAAAGCCTTGCGGGCCGGGCTCTTCTTGTGGACATGGAGAAAGATGGGGAAATTTATTATGTACTGCCGCCGCCGATGGCGGGTTTTTTTGAGTTTTCCATGATGCGGACACGTGGAGATATTGATCAGCGTCTTTTAGGAGAACTTTTTTATCAGTACATGAATGTGGAAGAGGAGTTTATTGCAAGCCTTTTTGTTCATGGGGAAACCCAGCTTGGCCGGGTTTTTGTTCAGGAACCCATGCTGCCTGCGGATGACGGCGTGTATGTACTGGATTATGAGCGCGCCAGTGAGGTGATGCGGGACGCTTCCCACCGTGGAATCAGTATGTGTTATTGCCGCCACAAGATGTTGCACATGGGACGTAGCTGTGAAGCTCCCATGGATATCTGTATGACCTTCAATACTTCTGCAAGATCCCTGATCAAGCACGGATACGCCCGCGAGGTGGATGTGAGCGAAGGGCTTGATCTTTTGCAGAAGGCCTACGAGCATGGCCTGGTTCAGTTTGGCGAGAACGTTCGCCAGCGTGTGAACTTTATCTGTAACTGTTGCGGATGCTGTTGCGAAGCCATGATTGCAGCCCGAAAATTTGGGGTACTTCATCCTGTGCATACATCCAATTTTCTTCCCGTTGTGGACGAAGCGTTTTGCAATGGGTGCGGGAAATGTGTGGCGGCCTGTCCTGTGGAAGCTCTGGGACTGGTGTCCGCCAATGATCCGCGTCAGCCCAAGAAAAAAAAGGCACGGATCCAGACAGAGATCTGCCTGGGATGCGGGGTTTGTGTCCGTGCCTGCACGGAGAAGGCTCTGGGATTGCAGGCGCGGGAAAAACGGGTGATCACACCTCTGAATTCGACCCATCGTTCTGTGGTGATGGCCTTGGAGCGGGGTGCTTTGCATCACATGATTTTTGATAATCGGGTGATGTGGAACCACCGGGCCCTGGCCGCGGTTTTGGGGGTGATTCTCCGCTTGCCGCCTGTGAAAAAAGCTCTGGCGACCCAGCAGGTGAAATCCAGATATCTGGAGTATCTTATTGCAACGCTGGATCTGTAACCCCTTGGGTTTCTTTTTTTCTTTTGCGGTTCTGGTGATAGAGTGCCTGCATGATCCGGATCAGATTGGCATAGGAGAGATCTTCCACCTTGTCCACGCCATAATACTGCTGAGCCATGGAATCGACATAGCTGCGGGGGTGTTTCATATCCGCCAGAATGGCTTCGATTTTTTCCATGCAGGCCTGCCGGGTATGGGTTGCGCCGTTGGAATAAGCTTGGGTGGAGCCGGTTTCAGAATTTTTCTTCCAATGGTTGAGGTGGAGAGGAACTTCCGGATTTTCCGTATCGGGCAGACTGAAATGCGCAATCATTCTATGGCGTTGTCCCAGGGTGAGTTCGGAGATGTCAATGGCGGATTCTGTACCTGAGACGCGATGGATCAGGGGCTTCCAGAACGTTTTATGGACTTCATAGGGTCTGCCGGATAAGGCCATGGCCCGGTACAGAATTTTGGTCTGCTGTGCATAAATGGCCTCGGCTGCCAGGGCTGGGTCTGGGGGAGGCTTGGACACCGTGGGCAAAGGCAGGCTGGGAGCTGGGGACTCCAGGAGAACGCGATAGGCTTCAAGGAGTTGCTCGGCTCTCTGGATATGCCGAAGCATATCCTGTTTGAGCCTTTTTATGGATGCAGATCCCCTTGCAGGGACGGGGGCGTACGATGCGGATGCTGCATTGGCGTCAGGCGCACAGGGATCCTGAACGAGTCCGTTTCGGACCTGTATTCTGCACCAGGTCAGGGCTTCATCCCGATTCATGTCTGTCAGTTCCTGCAGGTCATCCAGGGTCATGCGGTTGCGCATGCGCAGCATTTTCCACATGGCCATGCGGCGGGATTTGCGACCCTCCAGCTCCTCTTTTCTGTCCACGACTGCATAAACACCAATGCCGATGCGACGAAGCATACAGCTGAAATACAGTTGGAAAAGGGCCACCCTCACCGTTTCTCTCTGGGCCGGGGTATCCGGCAATCTCAGATGTGCGATGACCTCGCTGGCAGAGGCTGTTCCCAGGGTTTCCACCGCCTTCCATACATTCTGGTCCAAGTGTTCCTCCTCCTGCATTGCTGCTTTCTCCTGCCTTCTGGGTAAGTCTGAAGGGTTTTTCTTGTAGAGGCCTTGCGCGTCAAAGTGTCATAAGGAGCCTTGCTTTTTTACCCGGCACCTGGTTTTATCCCATCCTGTGCGAGGCTCCATTGCACCATGTTGCGCCCGCTGAAAGGATGTGAGCTGTTGCGGGATTTTCAGCTCCAGAATTTTCGTTTCAGGCGATCTTCAATGAGTTTCTGCATGCGTGCGCTTTTGTATCTTCCATCAATCACATTCCAGATGCTGCTCCGGGAAACCCCCCATTCCCGTGCCCATTGAGCCACATTCTCCCCCAGAATTCCGATGGTCCCCCGGATTTCCCGCGCTATTCTGAAGCGTTCCTCTTCATGGGGTCCTGAATCCGTCGGCAAGTACAGGGTGCATCGCATTTTCTTTGCCGGTTTTGCTGATCCCTTCATCCTGTTTCTCCTTTGGCGTTATCCGTTTTCGCCGGATTTTCAATGCTTCGTCTGAGCGAGGCTGTGGGAAGCCTTGTTCTTCCTGCGGGCGGTTTTCCAGGTTTGAACAACCCGGAAAGGAAGGGGATGGGACGCCTCTGGGGGCTGGTGTAAAACAATGCGGGTTCGGTAAGAGGGGCCCGCATCTACCTGGGAGGCCTCCGGCCCGACGGATCTCATCGCCTCATGTGGGAATGCGTGAGATTAGAGTTGTTCCAATCCAATCAAAACGGTAAAACCTACCAAGACATGTTTTGTTTTCTGGTGAATTATAAGTTTCAGGCTGTTTATATGTCAAGTCTGAATCGGATTTATTGTAGGTTTTACGGGGTATAATTCAGTCTTCGAAGAGCGGGGTGGGGATTTATGGTGTCTGGATCCGGAAAATCAGAGTCTTTTTCTGATTCTGAACAGGCTTCTGCTGCAAAAGGAACATTCCGGGAACGCTATGCCCGGATTCTGAGCGCTGTGGGTGCCACAACGGATGCGGGACTGGCAAAGGCTTTGGGGATTAAAAGTCAGTCTTTGGCTGGTTCGAAAAAAAAAGGTAAGATTCCTCCTTTATGGATTGAGGTGATTGCGGAAAAATATGGGGTCTCGGCAGACTGGCTTCTTTTTGGCGAGGGACCTGTCAGGCGGGGGGATGTTCTTTCCCAGGTCCATTCTCTGTCATGTGTTTGTGAAAAGGAGGGGAGGGGACGGCTGGAATGCCAGGAGTCACCTTCCTCTGCCTATCCATCCATGCAGGAAAAAGCGCGGTCTCATACAGAAGATGCGCCGTCCTCCTCCCATGCCGCGAAAATCGGTATCTATGAATTCTTTCCTCTGGTGGGGGCACGATTGGGTCCGGAGGGGCGTCTCTTGCAGGAGAAGGGCGGCGGTGCTGCTTCCTACGCCTTTCAGCGGGACTGGATTGCGGATGTGGCTTCCAGTGGCCAAAGACTTGTCATGATGCGCATGGCCGGTAGAAGTGAAAACATTATTTGAGACGGAACTGGTGAGACGGAACTGATGCGGGATTTGGTGGGATGATCTGAGATTTTGCGGGATGTGCAGGACTGGCGCGGGTTTGCGGGGATGGGGGCGGTCATTTTCGGGGGGTGCAGGTTTGCTCTGATTATTTGAGATTTCCGAAGAAAAAATAAAGAGGCTTCCAAAGTCGTTTGGGGCCTCTTTTTTATTGCGTGATCGGCTATCGAAAACAGAAGGCCGTATTACATCTTCATGATGATGGCATAAAGTTTTTTCAGATCTCGTTCTCCCAACTGTGTAAGAGAGGAGACCTGCTTTCCAAGGCGCTCAAGAACTATATGATAGATATCCCCCTTGGAAAGATTCAGGTTTTTAGCCCTAGCGTTAATGGCAGCGTAGTGTTCGTTTCGCCACTGCGCATTGTCGTTTCTTCTTAATTTTGGCCGCATAATTGCGGATTGCTGTTTCAGCCAAGCCAGCACAGAATCTCCAAGTTCTGCCGGTATTGCATGATATGTTGGTACATTATATCGTTTTTTGATGGCGCTGTACCATTTTGAAAAAGCTTTCTGGCTTGTGAGGCCACCAGCTTTCTCCTTATCAGCAAGCTTCTTCACAGCCTCCTGGATGGCTTGAGCTTGGGCAGGAGTGATGTGTTCCGGTCCAGGTGTGAATTCTGTCTTATTCACAATTTTATCAGTTTTGATAACTGTGGAATTGGCCCCGATTGCAAAAGCGTTTCCCTGGCCATTTGCTGTGATATTAAGTACCTGCGGCTGCGCTTCTCGCTCCTTTTCTCTTGCGACTGCCATCAAATCCACAACCTTTTTTTTGATCTGTTCTTCGGCCATACTACCCTCCTCTACGCTACGAGTTTTAAGTATTTTAAAACAGTTCCGGAATCTGTTTCATTTCCGGACTTCTGGAAATGCTCATAGAGCAATGCGACGAGTTGAGCTTTTTTGTCAGGCTCTAAGTCTTTGTTCAGCATTTGTAGTCCTTCTTCCACGCCAGATATAATACTTTGTAATAATTGAAAATTGAGTGGTGCCACGTCCGGCGTAGCGGCGCATCTATCCCTAGTGAGGCGTCGCAGCTCTACTGCGCTCTTGATGCCTTGTCCGGTGGCAAGCCAATCAAGAGTTACGCCAGCCGCAAAAGCTATTGCTGCGAGATGGTCTGCCCGAGGGCTTGCGCCTTTCAGGATATTTCTCAGGGTACTCTCTCCTATTCCGGCTCGTCGAGCAAAAGCAGCTACAGGCTCCCCGTCAAGGCATTCCGAGAGTCTTCCGGACAGGTCTTTTTCTTCCCCGGAAAATGACCTGTGAAAGTGACCAGTGGCTATCTGGTCATTTTCTTTGCAATATTTTGTTTTCATTGGATAAATCCATAATATTCTCGAAATAGCAGGAAAATGCGAAAATGACCGTTGACACCCGCAGAAAACTGCGGCATAGTGTGGCTAACATACACACCATAAAGAGGAGTGACCGAAATGTCCAACTGGAAAATGAGCCGCAAGACTGTAAAGCCCCTGGGAGATGCACTCTATGTCCGGGCGAGGCTGTGTCTGCTGGGTTGGCCGAGCGTCGCTCGGTGGGCCAATCATCATGACTATGCAGTAGGTACAGTGCGGGAAGTCCTGCGCCGCTGGTCTCATAAAACGTGCGAGCCGCTGGGCGGTGTGTCTCGGGATATTATGCGGGACATCAGGAAGACGCTGGAGAATGACATCACGCCAGAAATGACAAAAAAAGCATAAATTCCGAGGATTGCCATGAAGAAGTGGTTCACAACACAAGAGCTAGCAGGTATGCCGGGGATGGCGCAGACTCCATCTGGCGTGATTCGGTGGGCTCAAAAAAATTTAACCCAGAGTCGCAGAAAAATGCGAGGTAAAGGGTTTGAATACCACTTCTCCAGTCTCCCCGAGGAAACGCAGTGTCATCTGGTACGCGAAGAAGCCCTTGCCACAGCCGCAGATATGGCTTCCTCCTCTTCCAGTTTTTCCCCTCCCGCCCCGTCTTCCAATCTCCCCGCCGTTTCCCCGCAGGTTTCCACCGATGCCCAGGCCCTTGTGGCGGCGGTTCGGGAGGATGCCACGAACGTGCATGTGGGTATGCTCATGACCCTTGACGAGGGCTGTGCCAAACGGCGCAGTGAGGAGGCCATGCGGCGGTATCGGATGATCGAGCCGCTGCTCTCCTTCCCGCTCCGGGTCAAAGGTCGCCGGGAGAAGGCGGAAGTGCTGGCCGAGGCCCATGGCGTGTCTGTGCCTACCCTGTACCGCTGGGAAGAAAAGTACCGCAAGGGCGGGATCACGGCCCTTATGGATAAGGTGCGCACGGATCGGGGGCAGGCCCGGACGCTGATCTCCCAGCGGTGGGAGGAGATGGCGGCAGGCTCCGGAATAAGTAAAGAAAAGATCATGGAAATAGCTCATGAAATGACTCTTTCCGTGCGGGGCCTCTGGGCGCAGGCGGATACCTCCATCCGGCAGGTGCAGAACCTTGCACGGCCTGTGCTCTATAAGCTTTCCGTGGCGGCGGGGATGTCCGATGCGGTGGCAAAGCGATGCTGCAAGGTGCCACGGAAGTTTGTGGAGTCGGAGCGGCGCTACTCCATGATCGCCACCCACAAGCGGGATGCCAAAAAATTCTACGATACCCACCAGACCCCCATTTACCGAACCCGTGAGAAGTACGCCCCCGGAGACCTTGTGTTCGGGGATGTGTCCCCCTGCGACATCCCGGTGCTGCGGGCCGATGGCAAGCTGGCCTGGGCGCGGCTGATCGTCTGGCAGGATGCGGCCACGAACATGATCCATGTGACGGGGTATCTGCCAGAAAAGGGAACGGGGGTGCGGCGGGAGCATGTGGCGCTGTCTTTTGCCTCCATGTGCGCCCATTCGCCCTGGGGGATGCCCAAACGGCTCTATCTGGACAACGGGTCAGAATACTCCTGGACGGAGATGCTGGACGCATGGAGCGAGCTGGCCACCCTGTCCGGCGGGGCCTTTGGCGGGGTTCAGATGAACACCGAAGAGGGGCGCATCATCCGCACCCAGCCGTTCAAGCCACGGGCCAAGAACCTTGAGGGGATTTTCTCTGCCCTGTCCTGGTATCTGGGCTGGCATCCGCTGTACGCAGGCGGCGACCGCATGGTGAAGCGCACCCGGCGGCTGGGCAAGGCTCCGGAGGCCACATCCCTTGAGGATCTCAAGAACTTTTTTAGCGATGCCATCCCCTACTATCACGCCACACCCCAGAGCGGGGAGCACATGAAGGGCCGGTCTCCGGTGCAGGTGCTTACGGAGTGGACGGAGAGCGGGTGGCGGAAGCTGACGGTGGACGAAGAGGCCCTGATGCTGGCCTTTGCCGACCGCAGCGAGCGGGTGGTGACAGCCGGTACGGTGGCATCGGGGGGCTGGCGCTACTACCACGAGGCCCTGCACCAGTACGACGGGGAGAAGCTCCTTGTGCGGCACCCCAGGCACAACCCCGTGTGCAGTTATGTGTTTAAGGATTCCAAGTTCCTTTGTGTGGCCCGCCCCATGCCCGTTTACGATCTGGCCGACCCTGAGGGGGCCAAGTATGCGGGCAAGCTGGCCAAGGAGGCCCGGAAGGCGGTGCAGATCATGAAGGGGGAAGTGAGCTGGCTGGAGCCTCGGGAGCTGATGCGGGAATTCGCCCAGCTGGCGGGTGTCCGGGAGGCCATTGATGCCACGGATGCCGGAGCCGGTCAGATTCGCATTGCTCTCACACCGGAAGCACAGGCGCTGTACGACAACCGCCACAAGGCCGTCGAACAGACCTTGTCTATAGCAGCAAAGTCGCAGGATGCGGAGACGCTCTCCCTCAATCGCTGGGGTGTGCAGGAAGACCCGGAGATTGCGGCCCTGAGGGCGCAAGGCTGGTAAACCATCATCTTCAAGGAGAAGAATCATGAACGAAAACAGCATCGTAGTATTGGGAGAATCTGGCCAGGTCACCATGCATTGCCCTGTGTGCGAACGCAAGCGGGTGGTGCAGTTTGGGCCGGACTACATCGGCGATGAGGATTTCCGGGCCGCTGCTGCGGTGCAGCCCTGGAACGTTACCTGCCCGGAGTGTGAAGCCGTTCTCTGGCCCTTCTTTGAAGGTCAGGTGCCGGGATGCTGGCCGGATGTGGCCATGAGCCTTCAGCTGAACGATAACCCGGAACTGCTGGATCTGGCCCGCAGGGCAGCGGGTGTCGGGGGCGGGATTGGTTTCCACGTCTGTCATGGACGGGGGCAAAGGACGGTGATCGGAATCTCTGGCATCACGATTTCTGTAGACACAATCTCTGAAATCACAATTTCTGGCAATTTTTAACCGGGAGGCAGCTGTGGAAATCGCAGAAACCAAATTCATACGGGAAGCACTGGCTCTGGCATCGCTGCTGAAGGCCACCCCCGGAGCGTCCGTGGGGGAGATCATTGGCGACACGGGCACGGGCAAGACCATGGCGGCCCGCGCCATCATGTCCCGCCATGCTGCCATGCGGGTGTGTGCCTATGAGGGGATGAGCCGGTATGCCCTTCTGGGCGGCGTGGCTGCTGCCGCCGGGATTGAGGGGCCATTTACCCGGTGGATGGGGATGCTGGCGGAGTGGGGCCTTTCTCAGGCGGAGCGCCCCCTCCTTATTATTGATGAGGCGAACAAGCTGCGCTGGCAGGCCCTGGAGGCCCTGCGGTATCTGGCCGATGAGTGCGGCTTTGCCGTACTGCTGGTGGGAACAGAAATCTATGAACGCCAGTTCGTGAACGCCAAGACCCGCCCCCTGCTGCTTCAGCTTG
>NZ_JAVETM010000114.1:0-2791 GCF_034006065.1 Desulfobotulus sp.
GAAGAAGCTTCCCTAGAAGTTTTTCAAGCTCTCCAAACCCCTGCTCAGAGGCTGGAAGAACCCATGCGGCTCCATGACGGTTCATTATATTTACGACAGCCTTCTGGTTTTCCGCAAGGAGGAAGAGGATGGAAGGGAGCCCCATGCAGCAGCGTTCCCAGGAGGTGCTGCCCGGAGCACCGATAGCGAGATCGCTTTTGGCCATAAGTTTGGCCATGGACGGGGTGTCGATGTGCATCTGTACGGGGCAGGGAAAAGAAAGGATCTCTTGTCGGACGGCTTCCAGATGAGGGGCCTTGCCTCCCAGAACAACCTCTACTTCCAGGTTTTTGATGAAGGGGAAGGAGCGGAGCGTTTTCAGGATGCGTCCTGTGACGTTGGCGGTATCCATGCCGCCCATGGTGATGAGGATGCGGCGGAGAGCGGGGTTTGCACGCCTTTTCAGGCTTTCCGGACGCATCCGGATGAATTCATTCCGCAGAAGGACATGGTCTGTGCCCAGGAGCAGGATGCAGTGGGGAGGAACGAGGTTTTTATACTCCAGGCTTTCCGGGTCTCTGCCGGAGTCGAGAAGGATGTCACAGTCGTGGCATCTGTCCGCCAGATCATCCAGCACAAAAATTTTTCCCGTACAGGGCCGGATCTTTTTTTCCCAGCGGATGTCGAGGCCGTAATGATCTACAAGGATCCAGTTCGGCTGGATTGTTTTGAGGAAATAAAGGCTCTGGGTCGCGTCTTCTTTCCATGATCCTTCAAGCCAGGGGGCATGGGCGGGATCCCCCGGCTCCGGGTTTTCTTTCCCTGCAGCAAGGGGAAATACCGGAAAGCCATGGCTTCTGATTTTTTCCATGGAATGACCGGGGATGTCCTTGCAGAGAAAATGGCAGTCCGCACCTCTGGCTTTGAGCGCCTGGGCCAGGGTCATACAGCGCATGACATGGCCGGTGCCAATTTTTAAGGATGCATCTGTTCTGAAAACAACGTGGTTCATCTTTCTTTTTCCATAAGAAACCAGTTGAGATCTCCCTGTGAGAAATTGTTGTCCCTGCGGTACTTGAAGCCATAGCTGAGCAGTTTGAGGTCTGGAAAAGCTGTGAGAAGCTCTCCCGCAAAATCCCTTTTAAAGAGTCTGTCCTGAAAGCCCCTGTATTCCAGGGCCACAGGGGTGGGGTTGTAGTATTCAATGAGGCAGATATATTTTGAGGACAGGGCATGGAGTTTTTCATAGACAAGGGGCAGTTTTTCCGGGTGGATATGGATGAGAACCCCCTTGGTGAAGACAAAATCGAACTCCGGGAGTTCTGCTGTCTTGAGATCCAGAATGGAGCCCTGCCAGGTCTTGCCCGTGCATTTGTTTTTTAAGATATCAAAGGCCTTGGGATTGAGCTCCAGGGCAGAGGTTTCCCTTCCGGGGCAGAGCTGGTTTAGGGCCTCTATGTTAAGGCCGATGTTGGCGCCAACTTCAAAGAAGCTGCGCACGCCCCTGGTGTGGGCGAGAATTTCCGAAAACAGGTGGATGTTGGAGGCCCGAAGCTGGGGATCCCTGTTTCTTTCGATGTATTCCGCACCAAAGGAACCGGCCCAGAAGGCTTCCTGCTCGGTCTCGTATCGGTCTTGGCTCATGTCATTCCTTTTTTTGTCCTTGGGATGTTTCGGGTCTATGGGCAAACAGGGCCCTGTGCACCACATCCGTTTCCATTCCTTTGCAAATATAATGCCGCTTTCTGATACCATCTTCCACCATACCCGCTTTCTCCATGAGCTTCAGCATGGCCCTGTTCCCGGCCAGGGTTCCGGCTGTCACTTTACGCAGCCCTGCCCTGTGCAGGAGAAAGTCGGCAACGGCCTTCCAGGCCTCCAGTCCGTAGCCCTTTCCCTTTGCTTCCGGACTTCCGATGAGAATGCCCATGTCCGCAAGGCCATTGGGGACATTAACATAGGCATTGATGTTGCCGATGTGTCCCAGTCCCCTTTCTTCTTCCATGATGGCCCAGAAGTAGTGGGGGGTTTTCTCAAAGGAGCGGAGATAGGCAAGGCAGGAGGCTGCATCGTGTTCCCTGTGGCGCTGTTCGCTGTGGGCCATAAGCCTTTTGTCATTGAGCCAGCCGATGTAGGCTTTTGAGATATGGGTCTCCGTAAAGGGCGTGATCCTGAGCCTTTGGGTGCAGATGTCCGGGTATGGGGTCATGTCAGACTCCCTTTTAGCTGATCTCTGGCTTCCCATACCTTGGTGAAAGCCCGGAGAACGTCGTCCATATCGGCCTTTTCCATGGAAGGGAGCATGAGCTCGTGGGTGAAAAGGGTTTTTTCGTGCAGCTCTTCGCATACGGGGCAGTTTCCTCTGCCATAGTCCGGTACGGAGGGATTCCAGGGGGAGATGAAGGGAAAATGGCCGCTGCCGTGGGCAATTTTCTGCTGGAAAAGGGGCAGGAGGTAGAGGGGTTTCACATAACCGCAGCCGATTTTCACCCCTTCGGACTCCCGGCCTTCGGTGCAGGGAAGCTCAGCCTTTACTGCATCCATGAAGGTGTTGCGGGAAACGCCTGCAAGGGTTTCATCAAACCTGCAGGCATGGACATAAAAGGCGTGTCTGCAGTTCTCCCGGATGACGGGTGCTGTGATGGCGGGGATCCGGGAAAGGCCTTCGGCCATGTAGCGGCAGTTTTTCAGACGTTTTTCAAGCAGCCCTTCCAGTTTGCGGAGCTGGCAGCGGGCCACGGCGGCTTCCATTTCCGTCATGCGGAAATTGAAGCCCACCATGTTGACAAGGTTTGCCGTGCCCATGCCTTCC
>NZ_JAVETM010000115.1:0-2757 GCF_034006065.1 Desulfobotulus sp.
CCTTCGCCTGAAAGCCTATGAAAATTTTGGTTTCTACACGGGTGCCGTTTCCATTGCAGGGGTTTCCGTGGGTCTTCCCGGAAGCGGCAGGGCCGTTTTTTCCGATGATCATTTTGAGAGCCTCATAGAGGGGCAGAACTTCATTGAAGCCCTGGGACAGGAAGAAAAGGAGGCCATGTTCCAGCGCAAAATCCGCCGCCTGCACAAAACGCCGGAAGGCAACGCCCGTTTTGTGGACATCGCCTCCACGGACGAGGTGATCCACCTTGCGGGGAAACTCGGCTTCTTTGATCCGGAAGGGGAGTATGGTCTGGAAAAGGGGCAGGACATCAGCATTGCCCTTGCCATGGCCGCAGGTCTGGAAGCCCTGAAGGATGCCCGTATTCCCCTGCTGGAAGGCCAGAGCAGGGCAGGTTCCCGTCTTGCCGGAGAGGAGCTGGCCCTGCCCGCTTCCATGCAGGAGACGACCGGTGTCATCTTCACCGGCCTTTTCCCCGGATGGGAAACCCTGATCCATGAAATGGAGGCCTTCCAGCAGCACCGGTATCAGGACGGGCCGGGACGGGCCCTTGAAAGCCTCTACTATGATCTCATGGAAACGCTTTCCGATCGCAGCCTTAAGGAAAGGGTGGCGGGCTGGTTCCACGCCATCCGTCCCCTCTGGGAGAAAAAGGAGCCGTACCGCTTTGACAGTACCTTCCTCGACAAAATCACCCCCCTTGCCTCCGCCCACTTTGCCAAGCTGATCCGGGCCCGCGGACCCAATGTGCATCTGAGCGGCGCCTGTGCTTCCACCACCCAAGCCATTGCCGTGGCCGAAGACTGGATCCGCAGCGGCCGCTGTGAGCGGGTGGTGGTGATTGGTTCGGAAACCGCCACGGCCTCGGGTCAGGGGCCCTGGATCAGTGCGGGCTTCTTAAGTCTGGGGGCGGCCTCCATTGAAAAGGAAATTTCCAGGGCGGCCAAACCCTTTGATGCGGATCGCAACGGCACCCTGCTGGGCGCCGGAGCCACGGCCCTTGTGGTGGAAAGAAGGGATCTTCTCCGGGCACGCGGCCTTGAGGGGCAGGCGGAAATTCTCGGCACCTTCCTTGCCAATGCGGCCTTCCACACCACCCGCATTGATGTGCCTTATCTGGCAGGAACCATGGCCCGTTTCGTGCGGCAGGTGGAAACCCGCCATGGTCTTGATCCGGAAAGTTACGCTTCCCGCATGGTTTTTATGTCCCACGAAACCTTCACCCCTGCGCGGGGCGGCAGTGCGGATGCGGAAATTGAGGCCCTGCGTGCGGCCTATGGCCGGGATGCGGGCAAAATCACCATCACCAACACCAAGGGCCTCACGGGCCATACCCTGGGGGCGGCCATTGAAGACGCCGTGATGGTGAAAGCCCTGCAAAGGGGCCAGACCCCGCCCGTAGCCCATCTGAAGAAGGTGCCCGAGCATTTCAGCGATCTGAAATTCAGCCGTGGAGAAAAGGGAGACTTCCAGTACGGCCTGCATTTTTCCGCAGGTTTTGGCTCCCATTTTGCCCTGCTCATGGTGAAGCGCACGGAAGAACGGGCCACGGAGAACAATGCCGCCTATGAGGCCTGGCTCTCTGCCATCTCCGGCATGGAAAAGCCCGGCCTCAGGATGAAAAACCGGGTGCTGGTGCTGGCAACGGCTCCGGGTTTTTCCGGAGAAAGCCTTCCCGCTGGTGTCGGGGAAAAAGCACCCGCCCCCCCTGTGAAGGCCAAAACGGTAAAGGCGGAGCCGAAGGTCTCCTCCCGCGTGAAGATTCTGGAAGAGATCCGGAACATCCTTTCCGAGCAGACGGGCTATGGCACGGACATGCTGGCCGAAGATCTCGACCTTGAGGCGGATCTCGGCATTGATACGGTGAAACAGGTGGAGATTTTCTCTAAAGTCATGGGGCATTTTGGCCTTGGGGCCGAAGAGGACGCGCCTTTGCGGGAGCTTTCCACTTTAGGGAAAATCGCGGACTACATTGCGGTACAGTCGGGAGCGGTATCCCTGAACGTAAGGGAGAAGGCCAGCACCGCAGGCGCTTCCGGAAGGGAAGCCATCCTTACGGCAATCCGGGACATCCTCTCCGAGCAGACGGGCTACGGCACGGACATGCTGGCCGAAGATCTCGACCTTGAGGCGGATCTTGGCATTGATACGGTGAAACAGGTGGAGATTTTCTCTAAAGTCATGGGCCATTTCGGCCTTGGAGCCGAAGAGGATGCGCCCCTGCGGGAGCTTTCCACCTTAGGGAAAATCGCGGACTACATTGCGGCACAGTCGGGAGCGCTGCCCCTTGAAGAAAAGGAAGAGACAGCAATCTCTTCCGCAGGCGCTTCCGGAAGGGAAGCCATCCTTACGGCAATCCGGGACATCCTCTCCGAACAGACGGGCTATGGCACGGACATGCTGGCGGAAGCTCTCGACCTTGAGGCGGATCTCGGCATTGATACGGTGAAACAGGTGGAGATTTTCTCTAAGGTCATGGGGCATTTTGGCCTTGGGGCCGAAGAGGATGCGCCTTTGCGGGAGCTTTCCACCTTAGGGAAAATTGCGGACTACATTGCGGCCCAGAAGGGGGCCAGCGCCCCCGAAGAAGACGGAAGGCAGACGGATCCCATTGCGGAATCTCCCGGAAGCGAAGACGAGTCTTCTCTTCTTCCGGCAGACCCCGGCCACAGTGAAAAAGGACTTTTCCGTTTTGTGCCGGATGTACGCAAAGCTCCTGCGGAAGCAGGCCCCCGTTT